>JARLFY010000043.1 GCA_031296325.1 Acidobacteriaceae bacterium
CCCTTCGGACTAGCCGAAGAGAACCTACAATCGCGCATTCGCGGCGGGCTGCTGATGGCGCTATCGAACAAGTTTGGCGCCCTGGTGCTGACCACGGGCAACAAGAGCGAGATGTCCACCGGCTACTGCACGCTCTATGGAGACATGGTCGGAGCGCTGGCCGTGCTGGGAGACGTGATGAAGACTCGCGTCTACGCGCTGAGTCGTTACGCCAACCGCGAGCGCGAGGTGATTCCGCAGAACACGATCAGCAAGCCTCCCTCGGCTGAGTTGCGGCCCGACCAAAAAGACACCGACTCGCTGCCTCCCTACGAGATTCTCGACCCAATTCTGGAGGCCTACGTCGAGCGTTATGCCTCGCCGGAGCAGATCGTCGCACAGATGAGTGAGGCTGGCCACGCCGTCGATCTCGCTCTGGTTCGCCGAGTTCTACGAATGGTCGAACGCGCCGAGTACAAGCGACAGCAGGCCGCACCCGTCCTGAAGATTACGCCGAAATCCTTCGGCAATGGGCGCCGTTTTCCCATTGCTATCAAGGTCGAACTATAGTCGTTCCGCGCAGACTTGGCGGAAGGGAACTCAGTTGATAGGATTGTCCTGCACCAAACTGCGGGGTTTTCCCGTCTGGCAAGGAAGTACACCGCACTCAACGCTGCAATAGCAATCCAAAGGGAATTCATTGAAGAATCCAAGTTTCGTTCTAAAGGCCGCACTCCTATTACCGCTCGCGACATCGTTCGCTATTGCTCAGACTCCAGCCGCAGCCCCAGTCAAGAAGGCTCCTGCCGCATCCTCTCCAGCTCAGGCCCCTGCCGCCGCAGCCCAGACTCCGACGATAACCCTGCTGCCGCCCGATAACGATCCGCTTCCTCCGTTCGATCCGAAGTTTATCACCGCCGCATCGCCGACGCCGGACACGGTAACCTCCTTCCTCACCCACATCTGGGGAGATGACAGCAACCGTCTCTGGCGCATTATGGGAATCCAGAACACACAGGAACCCGGAGTCAGCCAGGTCATCGTTGCGATTGCCCAGAAGGCCTCCACCGATAGGCCGCAGATCATCAGCTTCTTTGTTCTGCCGGATGGCAAATTCGCTATTGGTGGGGGTTCCGGCCTCGTTCCCTTTGGTGCAAATCCGTTTGCCCACGCGCGCGAACTGCTGAAGGAGCGAGCGGACGGCCCTGCCCGCGGCTCAGCCAGCAAGGATCTCCTGCTGGTCGAGTTCTCCGACCTACAGTGCCCCCACTGCAAGGAAGTTCAGCCCACAGTGGATAAGATTCTCAAGGACTTCCCCAACGCCCGCATCGTCTTTCAGCCTCTTCCGCTGACCGAGATTCATCCCTCGGCCTTCAAGGCTGCGGCCTTTGGCGTCTGCGCCCAGAAGCAGTCGGATGCCGCCTTCTTCAAGTACGTCGATGGAGTCTTCGATACGCAGGAAGGACTCACCCCGGCGACTGAAGACACAATCCTCAAGGCCGCAGCCATGCGCGCTGGACTCGATGGAGCAGCCATCGCCGAATGCGCCAACACCAAGGCCGTCAAAGACATCGTCAACGCTGACATCAAGCTGGCCGATGATGCGGGAGTCGGAAAGTCGACCCCCACGCTCTCCATCAACGGTCGTATGATCCCGTTCGGCATTCCCTATGACTCGCTCAAGCGCGTCATCGTCTTCCAGGCCAAGCTGGACGGCGTCGAGACGGGAGCCTCCGCAGATATTCTTGCACCGGAACCAACCGCTGCGCCTGCTCCGGCGAGTGCTGCACCTGCACCCAGCGCACAGAAAAAATAGGAGACCCCAGCCCAAAGAATCGAAGCCGCTCACGGATTTTGTGAGCGGCTTTTTTCGTCCATTATCTATTCAGGTAAATAAGGCGTTCCCAGAAATCAGAGCATTTTCACCAACAGTGTAGAGTGTCGTGACGAGAGCGAAATGCGGGGATCCTTCCCCTGAACTTCGTTCAGCGTTAGGATGACAAACCTTAGTTTTCTATAGCTATAGTGAAAATGCTCTAAATAAGGTGTTCCGCAAATTACCTCGGAGATTGAGAGCTACCGAGCGCTGGCAATCTCCGCCAGAATCTCTGCCGCAGCCTTGGCCGGATCCGCCGCCTGTGTGATTGGTCGTCCCACCACCAGCATCGACGCACCTCGCGCAATCGCCTGCGCAGGAGTTGCCACGCGCCGTTGATCGTCGGCGACCGCAGAGGCTGGACGAATCCCGGGAATCACCAGCCGAGCTTCCGGCCCCATCTCCGCTCGTACTGCTGCAACCTCCTCGGAGGAGCAGACCAGCCCGTCGATCCCCGCCGTCCGCGCCAGCCGCGCCAATCGTAGCACTTGGGCTGCGGGAGCGTCGTCCACGCCAACCGCGCTCAACTCAGCCGCGTCCATGCTGGTCAACACGGTAACCGCCAACAGCTTTGGCGCACTCGGAGCACTGGCCGCCGCCTCGGCAGCCGCCCGCATCATTCGCTCGCCTCCTCCCGCATGAATCGTCAGCAGGGAGGCACCAGCTCCGGCAACCGCGCGCACCGCTCCAGCAACCGTGTTGGGAATGTCGTGCAATTTCAGATCCAGAAAGACCTCGAAATCACGCTTTCGCAACTGCTCGATCACACGATTTCCGGCAGCATAGTACAGCTCCATCCCCACCTTAAACCAGCGGCAACTCCCATCCAGCCGCTCCACCAGTTCCATTGCGGTGTCGGCAGAGGGGAAGTCGAGCGCAACAATCAGGCGATCAGCCGGAAGAAGTACCGAGGTCAGCGATCCAGAAGACGCCCGATCCGCACTCTGGGCAGGTTCGGGCGTACCAGATTGATGGTCTGCGAGGTCAAAAGAAGGCGTAGCAATATCCATAGTTCCAGTCTAACGTGGGACCGAACCTCGCCGCACACTTGTGGGCATTCTTTAGTTGAGCAGTATTGAAAGGTGGATCAAGAGGATCAGTGTTCGCTTGGGGTGAACGCAACCGGCATCTGCAACTGCGCTACCAGCGCCTGAGCCAGGCCAGGATCGCCATCGCCAACCGGCTCCAGCTTAACCTTGCCGACTCCGACCAGTCCAAGCGCGCTTGCGGCGGCATAGGACAGGTCTACGATGCGATGCTCTCCCACAGGCCCACGATCATTCACGCGGACGAAGGCACTCTTGTGGTTCTTCATGTTTGTAACCCGCAACCATGTTCCCAACGGCAGACTGCGATGTGCGCAGGTCATTCGGTTCATGTCGAAGCGTTCTCCAGCGGCCGTTCTGCGCCCCTGAAACCTCGCTCCGTACCACGACGCCGCTCCAACCTGAAGCCACTGCTTCGGATTCACGTTTGGATTATGCTTTGCGCTCTGATTCGGTTTCGTACTCGATACGGGGGGCGCCGTGTCGGAGACCGAACCATCCTTGGCCGAGGCAGAGTTTGCCAGGCCCATCATCAGGAGTCCGGTTCCAAACAGCAGAACCGTTCTATGTACCCCCTTTGATGCACTACAGAAAGAAGTCCTTTTCATTCACACGCTCCATCTGTTATTGTCTTTGCGAGAGCTGTCTAAGTCAATCATTCGCATGCCACTTGCGAACATCCCTGTTTGTCTTTACCGTTGCTCTTGTGGTATAGGGGAAGCTCCACGGTGCGCCCAAAAAGCATCTATATAAGCTACATTTTTATGCAAAAAAGGTTAGATGCCTGCTGATTGCAGCTTGACCAGAGAAATCGAACTTTATTTTCAAAATCGCTATTTTCTACCCCTAAGCCCATGAAAACCGTCCTCACCATCGCTGGTTTCGATCCCTCCTCTGGAGCGGGAGTCACGGCAGACCTGATGGTCTTCGCCGCCCACGGACTCTTTGGAACCTCTTGCATCACGGCGCTCACCGTGCAATCGACCGTTGGGGTTCGCTCCACACATCCCACCTCCGCAGCCGTCGTAGGCGCAACGCTGGATTGCCTCAACGACGATCTTCCTCCCGCAGGAATCAAGATTGGAATGATCGCAACGGAAGAAAATGTGATTGCCATAAGCGATTTCCTGCAAAAAATTAATGCAAAAAAATCAGTATCTGGAAGCGTTCCAATCGTCCTTGATCCTGTTCTGCGATCCACCTCGGGAAGGGATCTGCTGGACCCGGCGGCGGTAACAACTCTGCGGGAGCGCCTGCTTCCGCTGGTCGATTGGATTACTCCGAATCTGGCGGAACTCGCTATATTGTCTGGCGAGCCGGTAGCCACGCGCGAAGACCTTCCCCGCGCCAGTCGTACGCTACAGAATCAGATTGCGCAAAGAGCAGGGGAACGTCGCATGGGGATCTTCGCGACCGGGGGGCATCTGGATCCTCCCGATGATCTGTTGCTTCTGCCGGACGGCGAAAGCCTCTGGTTGCCGGGAGAGCGCGTTGTCACGCGTTCGACTCATGGCACAGGCTGCTCGCTCTCCAGCGCATTTCTCGCTCGGCTTGTCCTGGGCGATGCTCCCCGAGCGGCAGCGGAGTCGGCTAAATACTACGTCGCCAAAGCGCTTGAAACGGCAGTTGCCATAGGATCTGGAATAAGCCCGGTCAACAACTTATGGAAACTATCTAAATCTTTGCCTGAATAATCCGCTGTAGGCTATACGAGTTATGGAGAGGACTGCAAGAATAAAGACTCAGGCTTTGGCCGTATTCAACAGATCAAGAACAGAAAAATACTCTACTATTGAACGTATGACTCAGCTTGAGGCTCAATATCGCTATGGCGTTACGCCCTCCGAGAGCGTGGTGCTCGCGCTCTCCAAGATTCGCGATGTGTACGGAATCCGCCGTGTGGAACTCTGCGAGGCAGAGAAGTCCATCTGTGTTGAGTACGACGCAAGCCGGCTCAGCGCCGCCGTCATCGACAAACTCCTGCGCCGCGCAGGTCTCGACATTGTGGAGACCATCGCGTTGACCGCGCCGGTTGAAGAGCCTGTCGCATCGGTTGCCTGAGCCTGTAGAATCATCAGGTGGATCTCTGTCCACCTTGTGCGCCCGTAGCTCAGCTGGATAGAGCATTTGGCTTCGAACCAAAGGGTCGGGAGTTCGAATCTCTCCGGGCGCACCATAAAATAAACAACTTACGATTGCATCTCTTTCATCTCCTGCACTGGGTTTAGGCTCGGAGAAACTACTTTACAGTGAGGCTGAGGGTTACCGTCTGGGTGGTTTGAACGCCGCCGCTGACCGAACTCGCCGTGACCTGATACTGATAGGTTCCGGGCGAGGAGTAGCGCAGGTTGGAGCTGGAACTGCTGCTGCCGCATCCGCTGGAGGTGAGCAGCGCTGTGGCGGTGAAGATCGCCCATAGAACCGGACCGATTCGTCGCCATGCGTTCTTGCGCGAGGTGCGCGCCTTCCAAGTAAAAAAGATTGCAGGGAAGAGCATGCAGAGAGCGGTCTGGCCAAAGCTGCGCCGACCGAGGTGCGTTGGCTTCGAGTTCGCGCCAACCTCGGTGACGGTGTTCAGCGTGGCTACGGCGGATTGTGCGCTGCCACTGAGCGTGACGCTGGAGGCAAGAAGCGAGCAGGTAGCGTACTGCGCTGGATTGACCGGTGTGCAGTTGAGAACGACCGTTCCGCTGAAGCCGTTGACCGGAGCAATGGTGAGGTTGTAAGTGGCTGGTGTACCGCTGATGACGGTCGCCGACGAGATTGCGCCGCCGTCTACAGCGAGCGTGAAGCTGCCGTTGGAGACGCCGGTTCCGGTCAGAGGAACGGTATCGGGCGAGGTCGGGTCGGAGCTGGTGACGGTCAGGCTTCCATCGTCCGCGCCGATGCTCGTCGGAGTGAAGGTTACGGTGACCGAGCAGCTTGCGCCCGCGGCTAGCGTGGTGACGGCGCAGGGCGTGGTGACGGCGTAGTCTCCCGTAGTTCCGAGTGAGATTCCGGTGATTGGGGCTGTGCCGGTGTTGGCCAGAGTCAGCGAAAGATTGGCCGAAGCGCCGACGGCGATGGAGCCAAAGCCGAGGCTGGCGGGCGAGATCTGTAGATGCGACTGCGCTCCGATGCCGGCGAGGGCGACCGTCAGTGGCAGGGTGGAGGCGGAGCTGGCGATACTGAGTGTGCCGGTCAGCGTTCCGGTCAAGGTTGGCGCAAAGGCGATCTGGATGGTGCAACTGGCTCCGGCGGCAAGCTGCGCGCCGGGCTTGGGGCAGGTTCCGCTGGAGACGGTGTAGTCGCCCGATGCGGCAATCAGCGTCGTCGAAGCCGAGAGAATGCCGAAGGTGATGGCGCTGGATCCGCTGTTGGTGATCTGTAGGTCGAGGCTTGTCGTTGCTCCGAGCAGAACGGTGCCGAAGCTCATTGGACTCTGCGCGAAGGTCAATGCGGAGGGGCTGGAGACGCCGACCAGCGAGACGAACTCCAGCGATGTGCTGGCGTTGGAGGAGATTTCGAGGGCGCTGGCGCGGGTGCCTGAACTGGAACTCTGCGGGGTGAAGGTGACAATAAGCGGGCAGCTTGCACCGGGAAGAATCGTGACGCAACTTCCCGTGACGGTGTAGTCGGGCGAGGTCTGAATGCTGGAGATGCTGAGAGTTGCAGTGCCGGTGTTGTCGAGGGTAACGGTCTGCGGCGCGGAGACGTCGCCGACCTGTGTGTTGGCAAAGCTGAGCGAACTCTGCGAGGCAGTGAGCGCGGCGAGGGGAGCGGTATTCGAGGGCGAGGAGACGTAGACCGGAGTCGAAGTTCCGGTCAGGTCGATCAGATCCGGGCTGGAGGCAGCGTCGCTCTCGATGACTAGCACTCCGGCGTCGCTGCTGCTGACTGGGCCGGTGGAGCCTGTGACCTGCTGGTTGATCGGCGTGTAGGCGAGGGTTACGGTGCAGGCGGCGGAGGGAGCGAGCGTCGTGCCGCAGGTGCTGGTGGAGAGAAAGGGCCAGCCGCTGGTGATGCGGCGGATGGTGAGCGTCGCCGTCGTCGAGGAGTTGGTCAGCGTCAGCGTCTTTTGGACCGACTGGCCCGATGGCACATGGCCAAAGCTGAGAATCTCGCCGGTAAGCAAGCCGCCGGAGACCGTGAGTGCGCCTGTTCCTACGCCGTAGCCCTCAACGTAGCCGAGTCCGTTGAGTGTGGCCGAGCCGTCGGTGGGAGTTCCGGTGGCGAAGAGCGTTCCGGTCAAGTCGCCGTTGTCCAGCGGAAGAAAGGCGACGGAGAAGTTACAGCTTGCGTTGGGCGCGAGGCCGGAGCAGGGCGCGCTGGAGAGAACGAACTGGCGGGGCAGGGCGATGTTCAGCACAAGCGACTTGGTTGTGAGGTTGTTGATGGTGAACTGGCGAGTGATGCCGGTCGCGCCCGTGGCTTGTGGGCCGTATTCGACGTCGCTGGCGAGGATCTGGAGGCCTGAGTCCTCGGTGGTGTAGGCTCCGCTGAGTGGGACGGTGTAGGTGGTCAGTACAGGAGATCCGCCGACGGTGCTGGAGACGGGGATGCTGAGCGTTCCGCTGGCCGAGGCGGTGGTTGGAACAAAGCTGACGGTGATGGTGCAGGAGGCTCCAGCGGCCAGCGTGGAGTTGTTACATCCGCTGCTGGTGAAGCTGGTCGCGCTGGAACTGGTGGTAGTCGCTGTGGGTGTGCCGATCTGCTGGCTGGTGGAGCTGGTGTTGGCGACGACGACCGTCTGCTGGGTCGCCGTGCCGCCGGGAAGGTTGTTGAAGACCAGCGCGTTGGGTGTGAGGGAGACGCCGGGATCGGCCTCGCCATAGCCGGTGAGGGCGGCGGTTGCAGTCGAGTTGCCCGCTGTCAGCGTGAGTGTTCCGGCGAGTGGACCAGCAGCGGTGGGAGCGAAGTCAATCTGAACGAAGCAGGTGGCGCTGTAGGCCAGTGTGCCGCCGCAGGGTGGGCCGCCCGTGGCTGCGCTCGATAGAACGAAGTTGCCGGTAATGCTGGGCGTGGCGACGTTGACCGAGTTGCCGCCAGAGACGAGATTGGTCAGCGCGAAGAGGGCCGTCGTGCTGGTGCTGTCGATCGGCACGGGGCCGAAGTCCTGCGTGGCCGGAGAGAGTACGAGTCCGGTGAGCGGCAGGCCGTTGCCGGTCAGCGAGAGGACGTAGGGGCTGCCGACGGTCGACGAACTGAGGGTAAGAGTCCCTGTCTCCAGGCCGGTTGTGGGCGGGGTAAAGCGTATGCCGACCCAGCAGTTGAGGCATGTGCCGGTTGCGCTGGTGGAGTAGGCGGAACTGGCGGGCTGGCCGTGGCCGTAGCCGATGTCTTCGACGAGAACGGCGGTATAGGGCGAGCCGCTTGTGGCGGAAGAGGTGGTAACAGTAAAGCTGGTGAAGGGCTGCGTGATCTTGGTCCACTCGACCGAGGGCTGGCCCACGACGACTCCGCCGAAGCTCAAAGTGCCATTGCCGCTGGGCGAGAGGATGTCGGTGCCGACGCCGGAGAGGGCGACGTAGGCGGGCGTTGTGCCAGCGCCCGCGGTGACCGCCAGCAGTCCCTGACGCGTTCCCGGTAGAGAGGGAGCGAAGGTGAAGACTACGGTACAGGTGGCGTTTGCGGCCAGCGTCGCGCCGCAGTTGGTGGTATCGGTAAAGTCTCCTGAGAGAATTAGCGAGAGCGCAAAGGCTGTGTTTCCAGTGTTGCCGATGGTGAGCGACTGCGTGCTGCCGGAGACGCTGGTGACGACGACCGCCGTGGCGAAGTTGATCGAAGTAGCCGAGAGGCTGAGGTTCGGGTTGACGCTGGCTCCATTGGCGGCGGGCTGCGGCTGCGAGCGGCCAGTGACCAGCGCGGTCAGACCTTTGTCGAGTTGCAGCGTGTCGGAGTCAGCCGAGGGCGTCTTCGCGTTCTGGTAGGCGAGCTGTAACTGGCAGACTGTGTTGGGTTCCAGCGTTGTGGGGCAGCGGTCGGTAACGGTGAAGGGCGAGGTTGTAGGCAGCGCAACGGCGGTGTGCGCGATTGCGGAGGTTGAGTTATTCGAGAGGTAGAGATAGCGCGCGGGTCGCAGGCCGCCGGGATACTGCGTTCCGAAGTCGATCTCGGAGGCGGAGAGCGAGAGCGCGGCGGCCTGTACGTAGGCCGTCATCGGCAGATCGCGTGTGGCGATGAGCCAGTTCTGCTGGATCGCTCCATCATTCGCTGCAATGTTCGACGCGGCGAGACTGATAGTGATGTGGCAGGTTCCTCCCGCCGAGAGCAGGTAGGTGTTGGTCCCGGTCAGGGCGCAGTCGCTCGTCGTCTGGGCGAAGGTGTAGGGCAGGCTGGTCTTCGAGCTTACGTCAAGAGCGGAGGTAAAGCTCTGGCTCGTCGCGGAGAGGTTGCTGACGGTGATAGTCCGCGAGACCGCGCTGCTGGCCGCGCTGACAATGCCGAAGTCCAGTTCTTTGGGCGAAAAGACGATGGGCTGCGCAGTGATGCTCGTGGCCAGCGTCGGGAGAGCCTGCGTCTGCGAGGTCGAGTTGTTGGCGGTGACGGTGACGCTGCCCGGACCGATTCCGCTGAGAGCGATGCTGCACTCTGCGCCTGCGCCCAGCGTGGTGACGCAGTTCGTGGCGTAGGTAAAGCCGGAGACAGTAATGCTGAGGCCGGTCGCCTGAGCCGAGCCGAGGTTGCGCAGGGTGAGGTTGGGCGCGTCGTCGACCGAGAGCGCGAGCGAGGCTTTGGCCGCAGAGACGCTGGATGGAATCGTCAGCTTGGCGAGGTAGGACGCCGCACCGGGGCAGAGGCTTCCGTTACAGGCCGAGGCGGGCAGCACGGCTCCGTGAACGGCAGTGGGAAAGGCGGTCGTCGGTGCGTTGCTCAGCGGCAGATCGAAGGTCTGCGTGGCCAGCAGACTCTGGCTGGCCGAGGGCTGAAAGCTACCTGCGAGCAGCGGATTTCCGCTGGCGTCGAGGGCGATGCTGGTGAGCGTGACTGGCGCGCTGGCGGTCTGCGGGCCGAAGGCGGCAAGGCCTCCAAAGCGCGCGGTCTGGTCGACGAGGTTGGCGGAGTTCACGCGCACGGCGAAGCTGTTGCCGGAGCTGGCAAGAGGCGTCAGCGGAAGCAGCGGAAGAGCCGAGGTAAATGTTCCATCGACCCACGCCGTTCCCGACGCTCCCGCTGCAACGAAGGACTGTAATCCCGGAGCCAGCACGGTCGAGCCGACGACAGTGCTTCCGTCCAGCGTCATACGCAGAAGAACCTGATACTGCGTCGCAGTCAGCGGCGTGGAGACGCTGGCGACAGGGAACTGACCGAGCGAGACCGAGCCGGAAAGAAGAAGATTGTTGGCGTTCGCGTCCAACGCCAACGAGGTGATTCCCGCGCCGGGAATGAAGGTGGAGAAGGTGATTCCGTCGCCTGCGGGAGTGAGCTTGGTCAGGAAGCCGGTGGTTGTGCCGAGGGCGGTCGTCGTCAACTGATTGGGAACCAACGCGGCGACGGTCGGGTAGCCCGGCGCGGTGGTCGTACCGGCGATGTAGGCGTTGTCGGAGGAGTCGGCGACGATGGCGGCGGGCGAGGTGTTGCCGCTAACTCCGCTGAGGTAGGTCGCGTAGAGCAGGGAGCTGCCCGCAGTGGAGAACTTCTCCACAAATCCGTTCCACGAACTGCCATAGGCGGGCGTCTGGATGATTCCGGCAGAGGTCACGGGCAGGGTGGTGGCGAAGATGCTGCCCGTGATAAAGACCGCGTCGCTGGTGGCTGCAATCGAGCTGGCGGCCATGGAACTGCCGCCGCAGAAGCTGACGAAGACAGGGTTGAGGTTGGCGTCGAATCTGGCCACGAAGGAGTTTGTGGCTGTTCCGCTGGCGGCGAGGAAGGCCGCGCCAGAGGTCGCCGTCAACGCGCCAGAGGTGGTGGTTCCGGTGACGTAGACGTTGCCTGAAGGATCGAATGCCATAGCCAGACCGATGTCGCCCTTGGCTCCGATCTGCGTCTGCGCCAGAATATTGCTCGCGGTGGAATCAGTCTTCAAGAGGCGGACGCCGTCCTTCTGATCGATCAGCAGATAGAGATTGCCCGTCGCGTCGCTGTGAACTGCATTGATCTGGCCCTGAGGCTGGTTCTGGCTGTTGGGTACGGCGCGAAGTCCCGCAAAGACGAGTTGCTGCGGGCCGGTTAGCTCCTGCGCGTGTGCCGCTGTGCAGAGTAGGACACAGAGCAGGGCCAGCAGGCTTCGCGCAGGAAAATATCTGCGCCGTAGAGTCGGCTCACTCCAGGCTGCGTTGTGGATTGTATTTGAGCCTGCCGAAGGCACAAATTCAACGAATGTCATCATGGTTTTGTTGGCTGCGGCGTTGCGCAAGATGCAGTCTGTCCTCAATATCCATGAAACGGGATCAGTTAAGTTGTCCGAATCTGAGAAATACTAATGTGGCGTAACTATACTGTTTCGTTTTGGGAATCGGTACTGTTATTTTGCGAGTGTCTCTGCATAGGACTCGCTATCCGATGCGATCGCTCCGGCGTCGAGCAGAAGGCTGAGTCCGCGTCGACGCATCTCGTTCTCGAAGGCTGTGTGCGTGGTGTAGTGCAGGGTCTGAAAGCCTAGAGCGGCGGCGGCGGCGATGTTCTCCTCGCGGTCGTCGATGAAGAGAATGTGGGCGGGGGCGGAGTCGAGCGCCTTGGCGGTCTTGCGGTAGATCTCTGGATTGGGCTTGGCCAGAAGCAACGAGTAGGACCAGGTGCAGTGATCGAAGGCGGCGAGCCAGGGCAGGCGCGCGACAATGCCTACTCCGATGCGGTCGCCGATGTTCGACAAGACTCCGGTACGGATGCCAGCGCTCTGCAAACGCCAGGCCCATTCGACCATTGGCTGGTTGAGAGCAGTCCAGAGGTCGATGTCGGCGGCGAAGAGTGCCGTTCTCTGCTCCTCGTCAAGCGTGATGCCGGCGTGCGCGGCGACCGCGCTCCAGTAGGCAGGGCCGGTCAGCGCGCCGCTGTCGTACTGGTGGCGATACTCCCAGTAGGCCGCGAACAGACGAGCCTCGTCGAGTCCGGTGATGACGCGAATGCGCGCCCAGGCCGCAGGATCGGCGGGAGCGGAGAGAACCTGACCGTAGTCGAAGAGGACAACGTCGATGCGCTCTGCGGCGGAGGCAGTCGCAAGTTTGCTGGAGGCTGAATGTGTAGTTGGCATCTCCTTCGATTGTAGGCGATTTACTCTGGAGAGAGCGTGTGGCGAGGAATAGAGCGTTTTGCCGAATGGGTTAAACCGTGGCGCAACTAGAAAAGCAGATTCCTCCGCTTCACTACGGAATGACAAAACAAAGGAATAAGGAGCGCGATGGGATCGAACGAATGGAGCGCGAAGTTGCGAGGCTGGGTGGAGCAAGCAGCGCGCGCGGCGGGCTTCGATCTCGTCGGCGTGGCAGCGGTGCGCGATCCCGGGGAGCCAGCGGCGGTCGAGGAGGCGGAGCGTTTCGAGGCTTGGATCGACGCGGGCTACGCGGGCGAGATGGAGTACCTCAAGCGGCGCGATGAAGCTGGACGGTTGCTGCGCAGCGGGCTGCAAGTGGCGATGCCTTGGACTCGCTCGGTGGTGGTCTGCGCGATGCGCACGGCTGGGGCGCGTTCATCAGAGACTGTGGCTACGCAGGCGGCGGCACCGCGCTCGGTCGATCCTGCGCCGCCGGGAACGGGCTGGATCGCAAGCTACGCGTGGAGCGGGCGCAGGCAGGATGACGGCTCGATTGCTGCGACCGACTATCACGAAGAGATGATCGCTCGCCTGCGCGCGATTGAAGCCGGACTCCTGACGCAGGCGCAATGTACGACGCGTTGCTACGTCGATACAGGGCCGATGCTGGAGCGGAGTTTGGCCGCGCAGGCGGGCGTCGGCTGGATCGGCAAGAATACCTGCGTCATCAATCAGCAGCTTGGCTCCGGGCTTCTGCTCGGCGTCATCGTAACCTCGCTGCCGATGGCCGAGGGCGTGGCTGAACTGGCTGCGGCAGATCGCTGCGGAAGCTGTACGCGCTGCATCGATGCGTGTCCGACGGGCGCACTGCTCGGTTCAAAGTCCGCCGACGCGCCGCGTACGATGGACGCGTCGCGCTGCATCGCCTATCTCACCATTGAAAAGAAGGGCGCGATTGATGAGAATTTGCGCGCGCAGATGGGACGGCAAGTCTTCGGCTGCGAGATTTGCCAGGATGTCTGTCCGTGGAATCGCAGGGCATCCATCGACGTCAATCAGAATATGGGCGCTCCATCCACGCGAAAAGGGTGGGATTCGATGCAGCCGCGCGTTGAGTTGGTGAATCCTGCGCTGGACTGGCTGGCCGCGATGGATGCGCGCGAGTTCAAACGTCGCTTCAAGGGCTCGCCGCTGGAACGTACCGGGCGCAAGCGACTTCTGCGCAACGTCGCCATTGCGATGGGCAATAGCGGCGAGGCGCGCTTCCTGCCTCAGCTAGACGAGTGGGTCAGGAGCGACGATGCGGTGTTGGCGGAGGCTGCGGCATGGGCGCGGACGCGTCTGCTAGCCTATAAGTAAAGTCCCGTGCCTGCCGGACGTGAACTGCGCTGGACTCTCGCGTGTGGCGTTGGGTTCATTCGCGCAAGTTATGGAGTACTGATTCGCCTTATGACGACTGACAATTCCGCCCCGGAACCGCTTAAAACAGAACTGGAACTACACGACGCAGCGTCGGAACCGATGGAAGATTCCACGGCTGTCCCCATCGCGCAGGTCGCCCCAGTGGTGCGCCGCGATGGACTTGTCGCGCTGGCCAAGTACATGACGACGACCGAGGTTCACACCTACGCCTTTTCGGTTGCGGCCAACGTTATACTTTCACTCTTTCCGTTCATTGTGATGATGTTGACGCTCTCGCGTCAGGTCTTTCACTCTCACGCGATGGAAAACACGGTCGGCCAGATGATGGGCGTATTTCTACCCGCAAACCAGACCTTTATTATGAGAGAGATGATCAAGACGATGGCGCATCCGCACAAGAGTACGCAACTCTATTCCATCGCGATGCTTCTGGTCAGTTCGACCGGCGTATTTCTTCCGCTTGAAGTCGCTCTGAATCAGGTCTGGGGCGCGCGCAAGAACCGCTCGTACCTGCACAATCAGGTGGTCTCGCTGGGACTGGTCTTAGTGGTCGGCGTATTGGCGATGGGTTCGGTGGCGCTGATGGCTGGAGAGAATTCGCTGCTCACATGGGTCTTCTTCGGACACACCGGCAGCGCGCTCTTTGCCACCGTCAACGACGGAATGCTGCGCGGCTGCGCTCTGGTCGCCAGCATCCTGCTCTTCTTCTTCATCTATTGGATTCTGCCCCACCGCAAGGTTCCGGCGCTCGCCGTGCTGCCAACGGCGATCGTCATCGGGATTCTGTGGGAGGGAGCCAAGTTGCTCTACGTGCTGGTGCTGCCGCGTCTGGACTTCAAGTCCGTATACGGCCCGTTCTACGTCACGGTCACGCTGATGATGTGGGCCTTCCTCTCCGGCCTGCTGCTGCTGGCCGGAGCACACTTCTCCGCGACGCGCTACGCCCTCCGCGTCGCTCGCCAAGAGGAGCGCACACGGCAACTGGAGGAGATGGAATCTGCTCACTCGTCGAACGAGGCATAAGCAGATTCCTGCGCTCGCGCTACGGAATGACAAAGAATCCGGTCTACCGTAATTGGAAACGAACAGCCAATGCTGGGCGTCAGGGTTGGGACTGCATGGCCTTGAGGACGATGGCGTTGGGAGAGCCTCCTGCGGGCAGGATGGTGAACAGCGCGGGGCCGTTCTTGTCCACCGTGCGCAGGATGGAAACGTCTCCCGAGTGGGCGTCGGCGGCTAGTAGCAGGTGCTGATCGGCGGAGAAGGCCAGCGCGTCTGGGGCGTGGCCGGTGCGAACGCTGCCCGCCATCTTGCCGTCGTCGATGCTCCACAGATTGACCGAGTCGCTGCCGAAGATGGAGACCCAGAGGGTGCTGCTATCTGCGCTGACGACGCTGTAGACCGGCTTGCTGCCAATGGCATACGTTGCGCCGACCTCGTTGGTCTGCACCTCAATCTCGGAGATCGAGTCAGAACCAAAGTTGGAACAGAAGATCTCTCCGCCGTCGGGCTTGAGCGTCAGTTGAACCGGAGTCTGGCCCACGTTGAGCAGGGTGAGCAGGTGGTCGTTCAGCAAGGACGCGTCCTGTCTGGCGGCCCAGGTCGTGGGCGCTGCGGCCAGCGAGAGGACCATCACCTGATGCCCACCCGAGCAGGCGACGAAGGCCTTCGACGAATCGCCCAGAATCGCCGCGTCGGTGACTCCGGGACAGCCGGAGAAGACCGCCCGCAGGCGTGGCAGGGAATCGCGGTTATGATCAGTGGCAGGCTCAACGGCGAAGACCGAGACGCTGCCGCTGGCTCGGTTGGTGACGACCAGAGAGCGCGAGTCGGGCGAGATGCGGGCCAGTCCGGGCTGCTCTCCGGCGCCGACGACGCCGATCTCGCGGCGACGGTCGAGGTCGAGAACGCTGACTGTATTCGATCCGCTGTTGGCCACGTAGGCGCGATGACCAGTGGGGTCAACGTCGATCAGATAGGGCAGTTTGTGGACGGGAATCGTCGCTACGACGCGATTGGCGGTGGTGTCGATCACCGAGACGGATCCCGATCCCGCAGACGTGCCCGTGTTGACCACGTAAACCTCGTCGCGATTCGGGTTCACCGCCATGCCGCTGGGCTGGCTGCCGACCTGCAACGTGCGATCCTGACGCAGATTAACCAGATCGAGAACGCTGACCGTGTTCGACGCGCCATTGGAGACGTAAGCAAACTCGCGGTAGCCCGCAGGAACGTCGGGAAAGCGGTTGCGATGACAGCCGAGCGAGAGAAGCATCGGCAGCATTGCCGCAAAAGCAAGGCTCTTGCTCCAGCCTCGCCGAGAGAACGTGGGAGCGGAAGACTGCACACCGCGCGATTTTGCCGACCAACCTGATTGAATGATTTGCACCTATGCGAGTCTAGCGAGACTTGCGCTCAACAGCAAGTTGAGAGATCCCAAAACGCTGTGCAAAAAAGCATCTCCAAGGCGCGAAACAGATTTTCTGTAACGAAGAGCGCCCTTGAAAAATGCGTAATTCTACCCAGTATTCAGAACTTTCGCGTTGTGAAACACATCTCCATCAGCAAAGCCGAGGGAATCAACTCAGCTTCATCCCTTTTTTATTCATTCAGCGAACTCAGGAATCCTCGTCCGAGTCCGAATCGAGGTCCGAATCCGTATCAAGCATGGAATCCACTCCCTCCCCGTCGAAGGTGTGCGTCCACTGATAGGCGATCCAGGCGGCATATCCGCCTTGGATAATCCAGACCGCGAGGTAGGCCCAGAGCAGGTGATGCGCCTCCAAACTGCTGCCAAAGATCCATTTGAGATTCATTGGGCACCCTCCTTCATTGAGCGATCTCCAGCGAGGCTTCGATTGCAATCAGCGCGGCATCCTGTTCCGATGCCTGACGGCGGCGTTCCAAAGCAAAGCGAAAGACCAGCAGAAAGACTCCCCACATCGCCCAGGCCAGAACATTCCAGCCAAACGCAGGCATCATGGAAGGATCGATTCCTGTATCCGCGCCTCCGCCAAAGACTGGTGAGGGATGCTGCCCGCGCCACCAGCGAATCGACATAAAGACGATGGGAACGTCGATGGCCGCGAAGACCGAGAGAACCGCCGCAAGCGTCTGCGACTGGCCTGTCGCCGAGAGCTTGCGCAGCATCAGGTAGCTGACGTACAGCAGCCAGAGCAGCAACATGCTGGTCAGGCGCGCGTCCCAGGTCCACCAGATGCCCCAGACGGCCCGTCCCCACAGCATTCCAGTCAGCAGAGAGATGCTGCTGTAGACGACTGTGACCTCAGCCGCAGCCAGAGCCAGGGCATCCGCCGTGAGCGCACGCAGTGGATCGCGTCGTCGCAGGACGAGGTAGAAGATCGAGGCGACAAGGTTTACATAAGGAAAGATCAGGCTCAGCATCGACGACGGGACGTGGTAGTAGAAGATGCGCTGCACGTTGCCCATGGTAGCTTCCGTGGGCGCAACGAACAGAGCCAGCCGCGTGGCGTAGACGATCGCCGTCAACGTCAGAAGGAACCAGACGAGAGCGATGAATCCGAAGATATGTGAGCGTCGCATGGTGCTTATCAGTCTATCGCGAAGTCAAGCTTTCGGCGATGCTGATTTAATCCTTAGACCTGATTGAAAACTCGACAGATCTCATTACTCCGCAATGCATTGCCGAATGAAAGCCGTGTCCCGGGGGCTAAAGCCCCTTGTCCCTACTTCGATTCGGGTGTCTGGGCTAAAACCGAGACCTATCTCAGAAGCAACACAGAAGCGGATATTGCGTAATTCCGTAGTTTAATCAGCTTCTCTGCTGCGTTTTGGCCTGTTATTCGGCGCATAAAACGGCGTCGAAGAGCAACAGGCAGACCGTGGTGAAGGCGATGTTGTAGGCGATGAGCAGACGAATCCACAGGCCGGGATCGAACTCTCCGGTCAGGATCGCGGTCGTCGCCTGCATCATGCCCATGAGCGCAGGCAGCGAGATCGGCACCAGAATCAGGGGAAGAAGCAGTTCGCGATTGCGCGTGCGCAAGCCCATTGCGGCGAAAAATGTTCCGTTGCAGACCAGCGCCCAGGTCCCCAGCGGCATTACGATCAACATCTTCCACCCCTCCCCCAACGCATGCAGATTGTAGAAGATGAGGAAGAGCGGAGCCAGAATCAGCTCGACGAAGCTGACAAAGATCAGATTTGCCAGCGCCTTTCCGAGGAAGAGCGCCGAAGGAGATGCAGGAGACATGCGATGCGCCTCCAGAACTCGGTTGCGCTGCTCGCGCGTCCACGACTGGTTAAGCGCGGTAAACGAGGCAAACAGCAGCGCAACCCACAGAATTCCCCCCGCGATCTGGCGCGAGATCGCCGCCGTCGGATCGAAGGCCAGCGAAAAGATGATGACCACCAGAAGCGCAAAGAACAGCATTCCCACGACCGAGTCTCGCGAGCGCCACTCCAGCCGCAGATCCTTCTGTAGATGGAGAAAGACATGGCCAAAGTAGCTTCGGGCGCGACTCAGATCCTGCCGCAGATCATTGAGAACACGACTCATCTGGACGCCTCCGCGCTGGGCGTAACGCGCAGAATCTTGGTCAGATCGGCGATCGTCGCTCCAGTAGCGCGCAGGTAGTCGGCGGGCGCAAGCAGGAGCTGTGTCCCGCGTACTCCGGCGGAGATCGCGATGACGTCATAGAGTTCAATCGTCTCGTCGACGTAAGCAGGGAACTCGGAGCGCGCAGCCATTACCGTGACGCCCCCGCGCACGTATCCGGTCAGCGGCTCGACGTCGCGCAGAGCCGCCATCTCGATCTTCTTGACCGAGGCGGCCTGCGCCAGCTTCTTCAGATCCAGCTCCGCGTTGCCGGGAATCACGGCGAAGAGATGCGGAGCCACGCGCTGGCCGGGAGCGGCCGCCGCCATCGTCAGCAGCGTCTTGAAGACCTGCTCGACGGGCAGTCCGATCTTGTTCGCCACCGTCGGCGCGCTGAGGTCGTTGAGATCGACCTCGTAGGTCCGCACCTCGTAGGCGATGCCCAGCGAATCCAGTAGCCGTGCGGCGTTGGTCTTGGTTGGCTTGGCGGTCTTCATCGTGCGTCTTCCTTTGCTTGATCTGGATCTGCTGCTGACCGGCTGATCGTTGAGGCGACGGTCCCTCCGCGCATGGTCAGCGTCGTCTCGGCCAGCGGCTCGGCAAGGTGTGCCTGATGGGTGGTCAGGATGATGGTGCGTCCGCGCAGAGCTTGATCGTCCGCTGTGCCCATCACGGGCCAGGTGCGAAACTCCGTCAGCAGCTCGACCATGTGCCGGGCCGAATCTACGTCGAGATTCGAGAAGGGTTCGTCGAGCAGAAGCAACTCAGGATCGGCCTGTAGGACGCGGGCCAGCGAGGCGCGCTGGCGCATTCCCTGCGAGTACTGCCCGACGGGCCGCTTGAGCGATGGATCGAGACCCACCGCGCGCAGCGAACGCTCCGGCCCTCCGCAGGCGCAGTCGCCTCTTTGGGCTTGCAGGCGGGCGAAGTAGCGCAGATTCTCCAGCGCGGAAAGTTCGTCGTAGAGCATAGCCTCGTGACTCATGTAGGCGATGCGGCGGCGATGCCTCTTCGGCTCCGCGCCAAAGACGCTGACCGTACCGCGTGTGGGCGCGATCAGCCCTGCCAGCATGCGCAGAAGCGTCGATTTGCCCGCGCCATTGTCGCCCAGAACCACCGTTGACGAACCCACCGCAAACTCCACCGAGAGCTTGCGCAGCGCGGCAAAGTTGCCATAGAGCTTCGACACTACATCCAACCGCGCCGCCATCGCGGGGGGCACGCAACTCATCTCTTCCGCTTTGTTCCTCTCGCCGACTTTCATCTCTCCGAGTATAGAGCGCAAAGGTTCACTTTGCCGGGGCGAGCATAGCGGTATTGCCAGAGGGAGCTTCGCCGGACTTGGCGGGAGCGTACTTCGAGGCGCACTTGGCCTGAAGCTGGGTGGCGTGGAAGACGCCATCGCGCCCGTAGGTTCCGACGGCCAGAGCCTGCGCGTCGTCCTTGAAGGTGTCCGGTGGAGGCTCGGCGCCCTGATAGTTCACGCGCAGAGTACGGCCCTGTTCCAACAGGACGAAACTGGCTCCGGTGCCTGCGCGCTGAATGCTGCCCGGCTGAACGTTGCCGGCGACGCGCAGATTGCGGGTGTAGGCCTTGTTGCCCATTGCGCTGAGTTCGCCGATGGTGCAGTAGTAGCTCTTGGTGTCGCGCACACCGGTGTAGGCCAGCCAGCCGACCGTAGCCAGAACCAGAAGAGTCGCCGCGATAATCTTGATGGGAGCCAATCCGCGCATGGCTGTGAGTGTAGCAGAAAATGGGAAGACCCGTAATTTTAGCTATTCCCTCGAACTAGGCCGTATCGACATATAGCTCTTTTGTGATTGCAGTTGTACTTGCTGTTTGTCATTCCGCAGCCTTTTGTTTGTCATTCCGCAGCGCAGCGGAGGAATCTGCTTTTCGCTCGCACCACGAAAATCTATCCCCTTGGGGGAAATACTATAAAGACAACCGCAACGGCAAAAGCAGATTCCTCCGCTGCGCTGCGGAATGACAAACAAAAGAGAGGCAACAGCAGCGTCACAAAGCAACGTGTATATGTCGCTCTGCCTAGTCTTTGCGACGAGTAACGCGCAAGACTCCTTCGGTCAGGATCAGCGCAAGTCCGACGAAGAGCGCGGGGCCTGCCCAACGTTGTAGGACGTGATAGCGCACTAGACCTGCCATCGCAACGATCCAGCACAGTATGGCGAAGGCGAAGCTGCTGTCGTCCACGAAGAGGCCGTAGACCTCGCGGGCTACTGAGCGAATCCAGTTCATCGTTGATCCTCCTTCGCGGCGATGCATGATTCTTTCTGCGCGTCTGCCGCGTTGCGCGCGCGATTGCGGCAGAGCGGTACAAGATAAAGTGCGAGCGCGAGGTACGCCGCCATCATGCAGGGAATGGCGAGATCCTCGCCCGGCCACGCAACGCCTACTCCCTCGCCGACCCAGAAGGTTCCGAAGGCCGAGAGCAGCACTCCGACGATGAACTTCAGCGTGTTCTCCGGTACGCGCGACAGCGGGTGGTGCAGGGCAAAGCCCAGCGCCGTCACTACGGCCAGCGCGGCCACTGCACCCAGAGAGGCGGTCAGCATCAATGCGCGTCCGCCCGCTCCCAGCGCGATCACGATGAAGACGACCTCGGTTCCCTCCATCATGGTGATGTTGAAGGCGGTGGCGAAGGCCAGCTTGTCCCATCCTGAGGCGAGACGAACTCCGCGCAGTTTGGCGGTATTCTTTGCGAAGGCGGCGGCCTCGTCGTGCAGCGGGATCAGTCCAGCCGAACGCAGAATCGCCTTGCGCAGCCAGCGCAGGCCGAAGAGCAGGATCATGGCGCCGACGACGAGTTGCACCAGATGCAGCGGAATCCGCGTCAGCGCAGGGCCAAGAGCGGCGACGATGGCCGCCAGCGTAACGACAGCCGTGGCGCATCCGGCCAGAGCGCTGGGCCAGCCACGCACGCTGCCAACGGCCAGAACCACCGTCAGCGCCTCGACGCACTCCACCGTGGAGGCCAGAAACGCCGCCACCAGCGTCGTGCCAAGCCGCGTCGAAAGCTGCTGCACGGAGTCCATCGCTGCGAACGTCAGAACCATCCACTTCCTTCCTGCTGCATCGTCCTGAAACCCTCAACGTTGAAAATCCACGCGAAGGCTATAAATTCAGACGAAGACAAGGACGATTGTACCCTTCACGCGGACGTCTTTTGATGGTCGTCATCAGGATACCGACTAAGATGCCCGTCCAAAATACCTGCGCAGACACTCCCCGAGTTCGTCCGAATGGCTTAAACTATTTGCATGGATAAGTTTGTTGTACGCGGTGGCAACCCCCTGCTCGGCACCATCAAAGTCTCTGGCGCGAAGAACTCCGCGCTTCCCTGTATGGCCGCCGCCATCCTCACCGAGGACGAGGTCGTTCTGGAGAACATTCCTCAGGTGCGCGACATCGAGACCGAGCGCAAGCTGCTCTCGGCGATGGGTGCCGAGGTCGATCTGGGCTACGGACGAGCGCAGCACCGCACCAGCATCCAGTGCGCCATTCTCTCCGACCCGGTGGCCAAGTACGAGATTGTAAAGACGATGCGCGCCAGTTCGCTGGTTCTGGGACCGCTCATTGCACGCACCGGCATTGCGCGCGTGGCCATGCCCGGAGGATGCGCCATCGGCGGACGCCCGATCGACCTGCACATCAAGGGACTGGAAGCGATGGGCGCGACCGTCACACAGGATCACGGCTACCTTGAAGCGCGTACGCCAAACAATGGCAGCTCGCGGCTGAAGGGAGCACACATCGTCTTCGACAAGATCACCGTTACCGGAACCGAGGATCTGCTGATGGCCGCAGTGCTGGCCGAGGGCGAGACGGTCTTCGAGAACTGTGCGCGCGAACCCGAGGTCACCGATCTGGCCGCGCTGCTGATCGCCATGGGAGCGAAGATCAAAGGCGCGGGAACATCGACAATCCACGTGCAAGGCGTTGACAAGCTGCACGGAGCGCGCCACCGCATCAACCCGGATCGCATCGAGGCGGGAACTTTTCTGATCGCCGGAGCCATCACCGGCGGCGATCTGAACGTGGAAGGCTGCAACCCGGCTCATCTGGGCGCGCTGCTGGCCAAGCTGGAGGCCTGCGGAGTCAAGCTGAACGTGGGCAAGGACAGCATCCGCGTACGCAGCGGCGGGGCGTTGAAGGCTGTTGACATCTCCACCGAAGAGTATCCCGGCTTTCCCACCGACATGCAGGCACAGTTCATGGCTCTGGCGACGCAGACCGAGGGAACCAGCATCATCACCGAGAATATCTTCGAGAACCGCTTCATGCATGTGCAGGAGTTGAACCGCATGGGCGCGAACATCAGCGTGCAGGGCCGCGCGGCCACCGTGCGCGGGCGCACCAAGCTGGAGTCGGCTGCGGTGATGTGCTCGGATCTGCGCGCCTCGGCCTCGCTGGTTCTGGCCGCGCTGGTCGCCGACGGGGAGACGATCCTCGACCGCGTCTACCACCTCGACCGCGGCTACGAACACTTCGAGGAGAAGCTGCGCGGAGTCGGCGCCCAGATTCGCCGCATGGGAGACGTCTTCGCCAAGAAGTAACGTCTGACCCTGACCATTACTTCTTTTTTTCGC
>JARLFY010000044.1 GCA_031296325.1 Acidobacteriaceae bacterium
GGATCGGCAACGACAACACCATCCGCGAGTCGGTGACGATCTCGCGCGGCACGGTTGGCGGCGGAGGACTCACCACGCTTGGCTCGGGCTGCCTCATCATGGCCTACGTCCACATCGGCCACGACTGCCACGTTGGCGATGGTTGCATTCTGGCCAACGCCGCAACGCTGGCCGGCCACGTCACGGTGGAGGAGTTCGCGGTCGTCGGCGCGCTCTGCCCGGTGCATCAGTTCTGCCGCATCGGACGCTACTCGTACATCGGCGGCGGAACCACAATCACGCAGAACGTTCTGCCCTACTCGCTGACCTCGATCGAGCGCAACAACCACGCCTACGGCCTGAACAAGGTCGGGCTGGAGCGGCGCGGATTCACCCCAGCGCAGCTCAAACAGCTCCGCGCAGCCTACCGCCTGCTGCAAGCCTCCAAGCTCAACACCAGCGACGCGCTCGCCGCCATCCGCGCCACGCTACAGCCCGCCAACGCGAGTGCGCCCGTCGTCACTCCACCCGCAGAGGTCGCTACGACCGACCACGTCGCCTATCTGGTCGACTTCATCGCCAACAGTCCCCGCGGCATCATCAAGTAGACGCTCTTCTTTGCCCACTGTCAGCGCCCCTTGCGCGAGTCTTGCCTCGCGCAAGGGGCGAGCGGTTCTATCGCAGATCGGCCATGACGGATGGAACCGGAGGACCGGACGGATTCATTTTGAGGCCGGTGATCTTCAGCGCGTATGCGTAGTTGCCGGGGCGATCGGCGGGGAGTTTGATCTTCAGCCCCTCGGCGTCCTGGGTGAAGGACAGCTCTCCGGCGTGGCCAAGCAGAGTGACACTCGCGATCTTGCCCTCGGGAACTGCGCCTGCAAGCGCCTTGCCGGTAGCCAGCGAGGTGATGACTGCCGTTTCTCCCGGCCAGGACTGCGCAATCGCATAGAGGTTGTCTCCCTTGGCCGTAAAGCGATAGACGACTGCCTTGGCTGGTGGAGTCGCGGCGGACTCTACCGGCGCTGCGACCGCCTTGACACCCTCCTCCGCAGCCGCACCCGCAGCCGCACCGGCGCTGCGTAGGGCAGCGCCACGCGGCGGCAGGGGAGTGAAGCCCTCGCCATCGATCACCCAGTTATGCGTTCCGTAGATGGCCTCTCCGTTGACTGCGAGCCAACGACCGATCTCCTTGAGCGTAATGCGTTGCTGATCGTTGATGGCACCCTGACCGGTGGGCGAGAGGTTCAGCAGCAAATTGCCGTTCATGCTGACGATGGTACACAACTCGCTGATGACCGCCTGCGGACCGCGATAGGTCTCGACTGGATTTGCGGCCGAGTAGCCCCAGGTGCTGCCGATGGGCTCTTCGGCGTCCCAGATTCCCTTAAGGATTTGGGTTGGCCCGCGCGGGTTCAGCTTTTCAAAGTCCAGTACGCTGCCGGCCAGAAACGCCATTCCCTTGGTCTCAATGGTGACCTGCTTATTCCATTGCAAGGCACGATTGTAGTAATAGGCGGCCACCTTCAGCTTTAGCGGATCGTAGTCGCGCGCGTTGATGCCGTTGTCGAACCACATTACATCGGGCTGGTACTGGTCGATCAACTCCATGTTCTTCAGCACCCAGTCCTCCAGAAACTCCTGTAGTCGGGCGTCGCTGTGATTGTGCCAGTAGAAGTTGGCGTTTTTAGGATCGTCCACATCGGTTCGGAGTCCCGGCGTGGGATTGACAAAGGTGTAGTGCTCCATATTGTGGCTGGCCACGCCGAACTTCAACCCAGCCTTGCGCGTGGCCACGGCCATCTCGCCGATCAGGTCGCGATGCGGCCCCATATCGGCGGCGTTGTAGGGATTAGTCGCACTCTTCCACAGTGAGAATCCGTCGTGATGCTCGACGGTGGGCACGAAGTATTTGGCGCCCGACTCCTTGACCAGCGCGGCCATCTCATCGGCGTTGAAGTCCTTGGCCGTGAAGAGCGGGATAAAGTCTTTATAGCCGAACTTATCCGGCGGGCCAAAGTTCTTGCTGTGCCAGTCGGCGAAGCTGGTGTACATGTACTTCTCGTACCACTCATTGTGATAGGCCGGAATGGAGAAGAGTCCCCAATGCATAGTGATGCCGAACTTGGCATCGATGAACCACTGCGGCACGGTGTAGTTGGCGCGCAGAGACTCCCAGGTCGGCTGGAAGGGGCCGGGCGCAACGGGCGTCTTAGCGGCCGCCGCTGCGTTGACGATCTTGGGTGTCACTTGGGGGCCGGACTGGGCGCAGGCACAGGAGGTGAACATCGCAGTAGTAAGAAGAGCGACAGGTAGTGCAACAGATAGCGCTCTCTGTGCCGAGTGAATGGACAGCATAATACCCCTCCGATTTCGATTTAAACGTGCGTGTATCTGGACACTGCGAGGATCCAGCTCTCGCAGAAGGCACGCTTCAAGTAAACGATAAAGTAAACGATAAAACAACGACTCTAACGCTATCGTTCAGCAATCCGATCTGTCAAGAATCAATGCGCGTGAGGTGACATCACACGGACTCTTCGCGATCCCCCACAGCGTACAATTTACCGAGTGAATGAATCAAAAAAACTCGGGCTGATTGCTGGCAATGGACGCTTTCCGTTCTTGCTGCTGGATGCGGCGCGCGCCGAAGGATTGTCGGTCGTCGTGGTCGCCATCAAGGAAGAGACCGATCCGGAGATCGACGCGCGGGCCGCTGCCGACGCAGCCATCCGTGTGCACTGGATGTCGCTGGGCGAACTCTCGCGGCTGATCGAGACCTTTCAGGCCGAGGGAGTCACGCGCGCCGTCATGGCGGGCCAGGTCAAGCACACGCAGATCTTCTCCAGCATTCGCCCCGACTGGCGGCTGGCCAAGCTGCTGCTCAACCTGCGCACACGCAACACCGACATGCTGCTGGGCGCGGTGGCCAAGGTACTCGGCGACGAGGGCATCGAACTGATCTCGTCCACGCAGTACCTCGAACCGCTGCTGGCCAAGCCCGGAGTCCTCACCGCGCGCACGCCCAGCGACGACGAGCGCAAGGACGTTGCCTACGGGCGCACGGTGGCCCGTGGCATTGCGGGCTTCGACCTCGGGCAGACCGTCGTCATCGCCGCGCAGGCCTGCGTCGCCGTCGAGGCGATGGAGGGCACCGATGCCACCATCGAGCGCGCCGGCAAGCTGATGCAACGCCACGAAGAGGCAGAGTCCACCCTGAGCCGCGCGCTGACCGTCGTCAAGGTGGCCAAGCCCGCGCAGGACATGCGCTTCGACGTACCCGTCATCGGCCTCGCCACCATCGAGACGATGGTGCGCGCTGGAGCGACGTGCCTCGCCGTCGAGGCGAAAAAGACGTTGCTCTTCGACTCCGCTGCGATCATTGCCGCCGCCGACCGTGCAGGCATTTCCATCGTCGCCGAGTAAGAAAGACCATCTCCGCCCATCTTCGCCGCATCCAATCTGGACAGGCCAAGCGCGTGGGCGGCCTGCGCGTCGCAGGCGAACGCTATTCGCCGAGGCCGAGGAGAAGACAATGCTTCGCAACAGTTCCGCTCTCGTAGTTCTCATCATGATCGTCGCCGTGTGCATCCTGACCCTGAAGGCTCGCGCCGCAGAGCCGCTACAGCCCGGCGCCACCGCTCCCGACTTCAGCCTTCCCTCGCAGGAGGAGAAGCTGGTCTCGCTCTCGCAGTTCAAGGGCAAGTGGGTCGTCCTCTACTTTTATCCCAAGGACATGACCAGCGGCTGTACCATCGAGGCGCACAACTTCCAGCGCGACCTGCCGAAGTATGACGCGTTGAACGCCGTCATCCTCGGCGTCTCGCTCGACACGGTCGAGAGCCACAAGACTTTTTGCAGCAAAGACTCGCTCACCTTCAAGCTGCTCGCCGACCCGGAGCACAAGGTGATTGATGCCTACGGCGTTTCCATCTCTGGTGTGGGGCCGATCAAGTTTGCACATCGCGATACCTTCCTGATCTCGCCCGCAGGAAAGATCGTGAAGGTGTGGACCGGCGTCAACCCAACCACACACAGCGACGACGTACTGGCAGCCATCGTAGCCCAAATGTAGCGGCCCGCAGGCAGGCGCAAAAAGGCCCGGACCTCTCGAAAGGAGTCCGGGCCCTTTTGCTTGCCTGGTCAAACGTTAACGTGAAACTACTTCTTTGCGACGGCCTTCTTTGCAACAACCTTCTTTGCGACGACCTTCTTTGCAACAGCCTTCTTCGCAACGACCTTCTTTGCGACAACCTTCTTTGCAACAGCCTTCTTCGCAACAACAGCCTTTGCGACGATCTTCTTCGCAACAGCCTTCTTTGCGACGACCTTCTTTGCTGCTGCCTTCTTTACAACCTTCTTTGCTACTTTCTTAGTGGCCAATGGATTACCTCTCGTGATGGATTTTTTGCTGGTGCTCTTGTTGCCAATCGCTTTCTTCAAAGCGACTTTACCGCCGCGCGGAGCACTCAACTTCTTCGCGGCAGATTTCAAGGTTGATTTCTTCGCACTCTTGCTGGCTGCCAGCTTCTTGACGACCGCCTTCTTCGCGACGACCTTCTTGACGACCGCCTTCTTCGCCGGAGCCTTCTTTGCGACGACCTTCTTTGCTGGAGATTTCTTCGCCGCGACCTTCGCCGGAGCCTTCTTTGCCACTGTCTTTTTCGCAGCGGGCTTCTTGGCGACAATCTTCTTCGCCGCCTTCTTCACGACTTTGACCGGAGCGCTGGTCTCGCTCTTTTCTGTTGTCGCGGCAGTTGGCGCCGAAGGAATTTCTTCGAGGAGAATGACCTCGGCGTAAGGTTCCATCTCAACCAGGTCTTCGGATTCATCCTGTAGCTGACCGAGGTCGTCGAGTGCATCTGAGATCAACTGCACCACGACCTCTTCCTCTTCTTCGTCCTCGTCGAAGGATCCGTTGTTTGCATACTCGTTTCCACCAACCACGTCGTCATCATCGTCCGCAGCCGCATGAATACGGACGTTCTCGTCGAGTCCGTCCAGATCGAGTCCGTCGAACTTGTCCTGCTCATTGAACTTCATCATCGCATCCTCTTCCCGCATTCACGCTGCAAGACGCGCAGCGCAGATTGAATTGCAATTCTTGAATCGCAATGGCATCGCAACAAAGATGCCGTTGCATCATGCCACGGATTCTAGCAACAGAATGCATCGCTGCGCCAGCAATGGCAAGCAATCTTTTTCATGAGGTAGCGAATGTATCAGCCATGGTTCCTTATCGGTGCGAGGCGTGATGCTTCGGTCGCGTCGTCTCACTGGATGCGGCGGTGTGCGAAGTCGTCTTCGCGGAGGTCTTTGCAGCGCCGGACGCCGTCTTCGAATGCGAGCTTTTACCCGCATGAACGCTGGCTTCCGCGCTTTCTCCTGCTCCAGACGTTGCCTTGGATCCATGCTTCGTTCTGGCTGCGGACTTCGCCCCGGATCGCGTCTTCGCATTGGCTCCCGACTTTGCGCTGACTTCATCCTTTGCATTGTCTTCAACCTTCGCACCCGCTCGCGACTTTGCGCCGGACTTCGAGCGCGATCCTCTCGTCGAGCGCACGTGAGTCGAAGGAGCAAGATGCACCGGCTCGACAACGGCGAGCGAACGATGCGGCGCAATCGTGCTGCTCGACAGATGATTCCAGCGCCGCAGATCTTCCACCGACACGTTGAATCGATCGGCCACCGTCACCAGCGTATCGCCCGAACGCGTCACGTAGCGCATCGGATGCGCCGCCACAGCGGCATTCGCAATGGGGACGACAAGCTCCTGCCCCGCGTTGATCGCGGCATTTGCAGCCAACTCGTTGGCCTCGGCGATCTCTGCTGGCCGACCATGAAGGCTGGTCGCAATGCTGTCCAGCGACTCGCCCACGCGAACGACATGGAAGCGCCAGCTCGTTCGCCTCTCTTCGGGGATGCCCTGAATGCGCTTCTGATAAATCTCCTGCGTTCCCACGGGAAGATGCAGATCGAACTTCATATCGCGTGGCGTACTCATGTGCAGCAGGCTTGGGTTCAGCGCAACGATCTGCGGAAGCGATGCGCCTGTCAGGTCGGCCACCAGACGCATATCGATGGCGTAATCCACCTTCACCGTGTCGCTGACGACCGGCGGATCGGGCACCATTCCATCAAGCCCGTACTGCTGCGGGTTCTTCGCCATGATGATGGCGGCGATAATACCCGGCACATAGTTCTTGGTCTCCTGCGGCAGCGAGTTGCGCCGATACAACTCCCAGAAGTCGGCATATCCGGTGCGCATCACCGCGCGTTGCACATTGCCTGCGCCCCAGTTGTACGCGGCCATGGCCAGATACCAGTCGCCAAACTGGTTGTGCAGCATCTTCATGTACTTTGCGTAGGCGATGGAGGACTTCTCGGGATCGAACCGCTCATCGTAGTAGCTATTGCGCGACAGGCCGTAGACGCCCTGCGTCGGCATGAACTGCCACATGCCTCCCGCTCCAGATCTTGCATTCACCACCTGCGGCTGAAAGCCGGACTCCGCCACCGCCAGATAGATCAAGTCCTGCGGCACACCCTCGTCGCGCAGTACCTTCGAGATCATCTCCTTGTACTTTCCGGCGCGCTCCAGCGAACGCTGTAGGTGCGCATGTCCCGCCGGCGAGTTCGAGAAGTAGCTGATGAATCCGGCCACGTAGTCGTTGACCACCAGGGGAAAGTCCGACTGAGTGGTCTTCAACTCTTCCTGCACCTTGGCGGTCAGGGCGGCATTGGCCGGGAAGGTCACCTGATCGGCGGCATCGAGCGGTGCGGCCTCGATCGGCGCGCTGAAGCCCGTGCCCTGCTTCAGAGCAGACATCTCCAGCGAGTTGATCGCATCCACCAGATGGTCGAACTCGTCGGAGAGCTGTGGATCGCTCTTCACGTCAAATCCGCTGGTCAGTATCAGGTCCACCGCAAAGTCGAAGTCGGTTCGCGCCGCCTCCAGCCTGCCGCGCTGATAGTTGTTCACGCCGCTGCGATAAGAGCTTTCGGACTGACGGATAATCTGCTGGATCTTTGCGGCGTGCGCTGTCTTCGCCGCAATCTCAGCCGACTGCGCCTGCGTCGTCGCCGGAGCGGACGTCGCGCTCTGCACCGGAGCAGAGGTCGTGGGAGCCGTCGCATTCGCGGCAACCCCGTTGCCAGCCTGCTTCTGCGGACAGCCCGCAAGCAGTGCCAAAGGCACACACGCCATTCCTACCGCCCAACGCCGCATCCCGCTCAATCTCTGCACCCGCTCATCTCGCGCATCAAGAATCCTGTCCCGCCCTTCAAATCCGCAGCCAATCTGCGACGACAGCCGCAGCGTTCATTGTAAGACGTTTGCGCGGAACTCCGACACATCGCCGAAACACAATCCACCGATCCGGCCTGCGCCGTGCATTCGCCCGCGTCTGAATTCGCGATGATCCATGCAGATCTGCGGGCGATTCCCCCCGTTCTCCGCGTTCCATCGCCGTTGTCGCAATCCGTGTGGGTCGAATCGCATGCACAGTGATAGCATCGAAGATTGAGGTAGTTTGTCACCCCGTATGGACCCGAATCACATTCGTAACTTCGCGATCATCGCGCACATCGACCACGGCAAGTCCACGCTCTCCGACCGGCTGTTGGAGCTCACCGGCTCGCTCACCTCGCGTGAGATGCAGGCGCAGGTGCTCGACGCCATGGATCTGGAACGCGAGCGCGGCATCACCATCAAGGCCCACACCGTGCGCATGATGTACAAGGCGCACGACGGCGAGACTTATCAGCTCAACCTGATCGACACGCCCGGCCACGTCGACTTCAGCTATGAGGTTTCGCGGTCGCTGGCCTCGTGCGAGGGAGCGCTGCTGGTCGTCGATGCATCGCAGGGCGTCGAGGCGCAGACGCTGGCCAACGCCTATCTCGCCATCAACCACGGTCTTGAGATCATCCCCGTCATCAACAAGATCGATCTGCCCAGCGCCGACATCGAGCGCACCAAGGAGATGATCGAGAAGGCCGTCGGGCTTCCCGCCGATGATGCGCTCGCCGTCTCCGCCAAGACCGGACTCGGCGTGGCAGACATTCTTGAATCGGTCGTCAATCTGCTTCCGCCGCCCAAGGGAGACGCCGAAGCTCCGCTGCAAGCCCTGATCTTCGACTCCTGGTTCGATCCCTACAGAGGCGTCATCGTGCTGGCGCGCATCATCAATGGCCGCCTGCGCCAGGGCATGAAGATCAAGATCATGTCCAACGGCAAGCAGTTCGACGTGGAGAGCATGGGCGTGATGACGCCCAAGCCGGTGCCGCTCGCCGAACTGTCAGCGGGGGAAGTCGGCTTCTTCGTCGCGACGATCAAGAACGTCGCCGACACCAAGGTGGGCGACACCATCACCGAGGTCGCCCGTCCCTGCGCCGAGGCTTTACCGGGGTTTGAAGACATCAAGAGCATGGTCTTCGCCGGTCTGTACACCGTCGACTCGCACGAGCACGGCATGCTGCGCGACGCCCTGGAAAAGCTGCGCCTCAACGACGCCAGCTTCTCCTTCGAGCCGGAGTCCTCGGTCGCCCTCGGCTTCGGCTTCCGCTGCGGCTTCCTCGGCCTGCTGCATCTGGAGATCATTCAGGAGCGTCTGGAGCGCGAGTACAATCTCGACCTCATCATCACCGCTCCGGGAGTGCGCTACCAGATCACGCTGACCGACGGCAAGGTCATCGAGGTGGACAATCCCTCGCGCTGGCCCGACCCCTCCGAAATCGAGTCGATCGCCGAGCCGGTCATCACCGCCCGCATCCTCACCAACGAGGAGTACGTCGGCGGCATCCTCAAGCTGGTCGAAGAGAAGCGCGGTCGGCAGAAAAATATCGAGTACGTCTCGTCCACGCGCGTCATGATTACCTACGAACTGCCGCTCAACGAGATCGTCCTCGACTTCTACGACCGCCTCAAGACCGTCTCGCGGGGGTACGCCTCGCTGGACTATGCTCTCTCCGGCAGTTGGATCTCGCCCATGGTCAAGATGGACATTCTGATCGGCGGCGAGCCGGTCGATGCGCTTTCGATCATCGTCCACCGCGACCTGGCCTACGACCGTGGCCGCGCTCTGGTCTCCAAGATGCGCGAGCTGATCCCGCGCCAGATGTTCGAGGTGGCCATTCAAGCCGCGATCGGAGCCAAGGTTATCGCCCGCGAGACCGTCACCGCCATCCGCAAGAACGTCATTGCAAAGTGCTACGGCGGAGACATCAGCCGCAAGCGCAAGCTCCTCGACAAGCAGAAAGAGGGCAAAAAACGCATGAAACGCATCGGCAAGGTCGACATTCCACAAGAGGCCTTCCTCGCCGTCCTGAAAGTTGGCGAAGAGTAGCAAAAAACCCCTCCAATGCATCCCCTGAAAGTTGTTGATGCACTTTGCAGTTTTATGCGATCTGTGGAAACCCTTTTATTTATTCGACTTGAGAGATTGTCTGCAACATTTTTTGTGTAATTTATTAAGCGGCTCTAACCGCTTGATGCAGCGTGACTTGCAGCACCGGCCAGAGAGAAAACTGCTCCCCATGGTTGCCCTGCTGCATAAAAGTGAATTTCTCGCCATTCAGGATTCACAGAATTTCCACAGGTTGGTGAGGATTTCGGGGACAATAAAAGGGAGGCCGTGAAGGCCTCCCTTTTGTTGGTCTTACACAGCGGAGTTACTTGGCTGCTGGCTTTGCCGCAGCGTGCGGAGTGGTGGCTGCTGGCCGGCGAGCGGCCGAGGGAGCTGACGGAGCCGGCGCGGCAACGCCCGAAGAGGCGTTGTAGGCGTTGATGACCGCCTCGGTGATGTCGGTGTTCGGCGTTGCCCACATAACCGGGCTTTGCTGGCTGCTCACGTCGAGCAGCAAGGTGTAGCCATTCACCTCGACGTAGCTGCGCAGAACCGTATTGACCTTCTGGGCGACCTTGCCGTAGGCCTCTTGCAGATCGGCGTTGTAGGCGGTCTGAGCGTCTTCGCCCTCGCGCTGTAGCTGCTTGCTCTTGGTGTCGATGGTCTTGGTGCGGGAGGCGCGCTCATCGTCCGACAGGGTGGCTGGCGCGGCCTGCAACTGCTTCTGTAGCGAATCAATCTCTGCGGACAGGGTGTCGAGCTTGGCCTTCTGCGGCTGATACTTCTTCTTGATCGCGTCCAGAGCCTGCTGGCCCTCGTTGGTGTTGATGACGGCCTGCTCAAAGGCAATCAGAGCGATCTTCGCGGGAATGGCCTTGGGAACGATGGGGGCAGGTTGTGCTGCGGCGGGAGCGGCGGCAGGTGCGGCAGCCGGTTGGGGAGCGGCAGAGTCTGCCTGTGCAATTGCGGCGACTGGGACAAGACCCGCGACAAGCGCGGCGAGTAGAGCAAACTTGTAATTCATGCGGTGTGTAAAGCTCCTTGGAATTTTTCCTGAACCATGCCGCCAGAGAGGCATTCGTGCGCCTCTCGGGTCAGTTGCCCTGCATCCACCCGCCCGCCAGTCATGCGCAACTGGAGGTGAGTTCTCACCGCGCTTTCCACCCTTGTTTTGACCTCCATCGACCAGCATTCCGTCTATGGCGATCGGCGGGAGCGAGAGGGCTGCCGAACAGCGTCAATTATAGGACTCGCCCAACACAGGGTCAACAATCCTCGCCCCAAGGCGAAATCTTCCGAATACTGGAGACGATCGGGCAAACCCTCCCGTTTTCGGGGATTCCCCTCCTTCTCCCGCAGGACAAAGCAACGTAAATCCAGCAAATTCATCCAGTCCGCATTTGGCGTTCCAATTGCTTATTTACATCTTCGAGAGAGTGTCTCCACCGTAGAGGCGTTCCCCGTTTCCTTCCGCAAGGAAGACCTTTCTGGAGGCCTGTGACAGGCCATGTGCGTCGGGGGGGGGGGGCCCCGCCCCCCCGCCCCCCCCCCCCCCCAAAAAAAAAAAACCTACAACAAAAAAGAGCTTAGGGCCGGGGATCCCCAGCCCGCGGGCGCCCCCCCCCACCCATACAACCGCCCCCCCCCCGACGCATTTTAAGCAGGAGGGGACGAACAAATGCGGGCGGGTTTATTCTGTAGCTAATGA
>JARLFY010000009.1 GCA_031296325.1 Acidobacteriaceae bacterium
AAAAAGCAGATTCCTCCGCTGCGCTGCGGAATGACAAATAAAAGGCTGAGGAGTGGCAAACAAAAGACGCTGCGGAGTGACAAACAAAAGGCTACGGAATGGCAAACAAAAGATAGGCAACGACAAAAGCAGCGACTTATGGTGCGAGCAGTATTCCTCCCACCCATCGCTGATGAAACCGCGATGGATGGGGCACCCGGCTCATCTTGCGTTGGAATCAACTCCCCCGCTCAGGCTCATCTTGCATTGGACAAGAGTAAGATGTGACTGTTTTGGGTGGTTCGCTGTATTCTAATAAGATATGGAACGGCGAAGAATTGGCATTCTTGGGGCGACCGGCATGGTCGGCCAGCGATTTATTCAGTTGCTCAACAATCACCCGTGGTTTGAGATCGCGTGGCTTGCCGCCAGCGACCGCAGCGCGGGCAAGACGTATGGCGAGGCCTGCAAGTGGAAGCTGGATACGCCGCTGCCGGAGCGCATTGCGACGATGACGGTGATGCCCAACGTTCCCGAGGGAACGCCTGCGGGCGAGTTGCCGAAGATCATCTTCGCCGCGCTCGACGCCGACGTTGCGCGTGAGTTAGAGCCAAAGTTTGCCGCAGCGGGTTGCGCCGTGGTCTCGAACTCCAGCGCCTTCCGCATGGTCGAGGACGTGCCTCTGGTGATTCCAGAGGTCAACGCCGACCACCTTCCCCTGATCGAGCAGCAGAGCTGGCGCAAGCAGACGACCGCCGACGGAGTTCCCGGCGGATACATCGTCACCAACCCGAACTGTAGCGCCATCGGACTGGTGTTGGCGCTGAAGCCGCTGGAAGAGCGCTTCGGCATTGAGAGCCTCTTCGTCTCGACGATGCAGGCGGTCAGCGGTGCGGGGTATCCCGGCGTAGCCTCGCTGGACATCATGGGCAACGTCGTTCCCTACATCAAGAACGAGGAAGAGAAGCTGGAAGAAGAGGTTGGCAAGCTGCTCGGATCGCTGGCAGGGAGCAAGATCGCGCTGCTCGACGCCAAGGTGAGCGCGCACTGCAATCGCGTTCCAGTGGAGGACGGCCATACCGAGTGCGTCAGCATCAAGCTGAAGAAGAAGGCTACGCGCGAGGAGATTCTTGCGGCCTGGGCGGATTTCACGCCGCTGGCCGGACAGAAGCTGCCCAGCGCGCCGGATCAGCCGGTCGAGTACGACGCGGCGGTGGACCGTCCGCAGCCGCGTCTGGACCGGATGCGCGGACGCGGCATGGCCGCGACGGTAGGCCGTCTGCGCGAGTGCAGCCTGCTGGACTGGAAGTTCGTCGTTCTTTCGCACAACACGATTCGCGGCGCGGCTGGCGCGGCGATTCTGAACGCCGAGGTTCTGGCGCGGCTCGGCAAGCTCGACTTCAAGAAGCCAGTGGCGGTGCGGGCGTGAGCGAGACGAAGAAGACGCAGACGCACGGAAGCGAGGCTCGGACCGGGCTGGTCGTCATGAAGTTTGGCGGAACCTCGGTGGAGGACGCAGCGGCGATGGCGCGCACGGCGGCGATTGTGCGCGGACGGCGCGATCGTGGACTCTCGCCGGTGGTCGTCGTCTCGGCGATGGCGCGGGTGACGGATCAGTTGCTGGCCGCCGCCGCAGCGTCCGGGCGTGGCGACAAGGCCGAGGCGCTGGCCATTACAGCGCGCCTGCGCACGCGGCACATTGAGACCGCCGCCGAGTTGCTGAAGGGCGATCTCTTCGCCGTAGTTGAGTCGGCGATTTGCCACGAGTTCGACGCTCTGGACGATTTGTTGAAGGGCATCGCCGCCGTGGGTGAGTTGACGAAGCGCACAACGGATCATGTGGTGAGCTTCGGCGAACGCATCAGCTCGCAGATTGTTGCGGCGGCCTTCGCCCAGCTTGGGCTGAACGGCGTTCATGTGGACGCGCGGACGTGCATCATTACCGACGACCACTACGGCAAGGCTCTGCCGCAGGAAGACGCCATCGAGGCCGCACTGGTCGAGCAGGTTCTGCCGCTGATGCAGGCTGGCCAGACGCCGGTGATGGGCGGATTTATTGGCGCGACAGCTACGGGCATTACGACGACGCTGGGACGCGGCGGCAGCGACTATACGGCCGCGCTGGTGGGCGGAGGACTGCACGTCGGGGCGATCGAGATCTGGACCGACGTCAATGGCATTATGACCACCGACCCGCGCATCTGCGCCGACGCGCTGCGAGTGAAGACGATCAGCTTCGAGGAGGCGGCGGAACTGGCCTACTTCGGGGCGAAGGTGCTGCATCCGGCGACGATTCTTCCCGCCGTGCAGAAGAGCATTCCTGTCTGGGTTCTGAACTCGCGCAACGCAGCCAACGAGGGCACCAAGATTACCGCTCTGGCTCCGCCCTGCGCCAGCCCGTTCAAGAGCATTGCGGCGAAGAAGAGGCTGACGATCATCGACGTCGTGGCCAGCCGCATGCTGATGACGCATGGCTATCTGAAGGCTGTATTCGACGTCTTCGACCACTACGAATGCGCCATCGACATGGTTTCGACCAGCGAGGTGAGCATCTCGCTGACCGTCGAATCGAACGACAAACTGCCCGCCATCTGCGCCGAGCTGAGCAAGATCGCCGACGTAAAACTCGAAGGGCACAAGGCTCTGATCTGCATGGTGGGCGAGGACATTCGCGGACAGAACGGAATCTCTGGCCGCGTGTTTTCGGCGATCCGCCACATCAACGTGCGCATGATCTCGCAGGGAGCAAGCGAGATCAACATGAGCTTCATGATCGAGGAGTCGGACGTGAACGATGCGATCCGCTCGCTGCACGCCGAGTTCTTCGCTGCGCCTGATCCGACGGTCTTCGACGTTGAGGCGCGCGCCATCGCTAACGTCTAAGAGCCTTCCAGATCTTTGCCGTGGGAGGATAAGTTAGCACCGATTCACTCCGATAGAAGAGCGGATTGACGCGGGTACGACGAAGGAAATTCGTCTTTGCCAAAAGAGCTGCGGACTGTAAGGCAGCAGATTATTAAAGCGTTGCCGGTGGTGGGATAGATCATCGTGGAGCGAGCAAAGTGCGGGGATTCTTCGCTGCGCTCAGAATGACAATACATTCTTGACCTGTAGCAATTCAAAAAACGCTCTAGCTGTGTTTATTGCTTTACGGCGGCTTGTTTTGCGGCGGGGAGAGGAATGACGACCTACGCACAGCTTCCAACGCGATATTACTCGCTGGTTGCAACAAGCGCTGGCAGCGTGCTGCTACAAAGCTCGCGCTGCAACGCCGAGAACTATCGCAGCTATCTCTTTCTGCGCCCGCAACGCATTCTCGCAGCAAGCAACGCGCTCTTCGAGCAGATCGAGAGTGCATTGGCGCAGGGATGCTACGTCGCAGGCTTTCTCGCCTACGAGTGCGGCGAGGGGCTTGAAGCGCTGGGCGACGACGACGCGCAGAACTCGCTTCTTCCAAAAGCCTGGTTCGGTGTCTACTCTCATGCCTTCGTCTTTGACCATCGCACGGGCGAGTTCGAGGGCGCATCGCCGGAGGATTTCTTCGCAGACAACTCTCTGTTCGCCGATGACTCCAAGCCCAGCCAGAGTTCAGCTTCGCAGCACTCCGCTTCCCTGCCCGTTGCGATTGAGAGCCTGCGCTTCGGCCTCAGCGAGCAGGAGTACGCCGCGAAGATTGATGCGATTCATGAGTACATTCGCTCCGGCGATACCTATCAGGTCAACTTCACCGATGCTCTGCACTTCGATCTTGCGGGTTCTCCCGACGAACTCTTCCGCGCTCTGATTGCGAGCCAACCGGTGCCCTACAGCGCCTTTCTGTACGGCGATGGCTGGCGGATTCTCTCGTTCTCGCCGGAGCTTTTTTTCCGCGTCAATGGGCGCAGCATTCTGGCGCGTCCGATGAAGGGAACGGCGCGGCGCGGCATGGACAGCGCCGAGGACGCAGCCATCGCGCAGTGGCTGGCCGCCGACCTCAAGAATCGCAGCGAGAACGTGATGATCGTCGATCTGCTGCGCAACGATCTGGGCCGCCTCTGCGAGTTCGGCAGCGTGCGCGTCGACCAGCTCTGCGCGGTCGAGCGTTACGAGACGCTCTTCCAGATGACCTCGCAGATCTCCGGCACGCTACGCCCGGAGGTTCGTCCGCACGATCTCTTCGCCAGCCTGTTTCCCTGCGGCTCGATCACCGGCGCGCCAAAACATCGCACGATGCAGATCATTCACGAACTGGAGCGCGGTCCGCGCGGCGTCTACACCGGAGCCATCGGCTTCTTCTCTCCCCAGCGCGAGGCGGTCTTCAGCGTTCCCATCCGCACCGTTGTGCTGGAGGGACAGAGCGGCACGATGGGCGTCGGCAGCGGTATCGTCATCGACTCGCAGGCCGACGATGAGTTCCGCGAGTGTCTATTGAAGTCCGAGTTTCTTACCCAGCGCGAAGATCCTTTCCAGTTGATCGAGAGCCTGCTCTGGCAGGACGGCTATCCCCTGCTGACGCTGCATCTGGAGCGGTTGGAAAGCTCGGCCAGATACTTTGGATTCGCCTTCGAGCGCAGTGCTATTCTCTCTGCGCTCGACGCGGCGGCGCGGCAACTTTCGGGCGCGCGCAGCAAGGTGCGTCTTCTGCTGGATCGCACGGGCGCAGTCTCCATCATGCACTCCCCGGTTGCGGAGTCGAAGGGTCCGATAAAGATAAAGATCTCCGACCTTCGCGTTCTATCGACCGACCGCTTTCTGCGCCACAAGACGACCCGCCGCCAACTGTACGAACAGCAGTACGAGCAGGCGCGGCGCGAAGGTTTCGACGAGGTTATTTTTTTAAACGAGCGCGGCGAGATGACCGAGGGCGCGATCAGCAACCTCTTCACTGAGAAGGACGGGCAGTGGATCACTCCGCCGCTGGCCTGCGGTCTGCTTCCCGGCGTGTACCGTCGCCACTTGCTGGAGACTCTCCCCCATGTCTCGGAACGCGTCCTGCGGATGGAAGACCTTGTCTCTGCGGACGCGATCTACCTGTGCAATGCCGTGCGTGGATGCCGCAAAGTTACGCTGGTTTAATAGTTTCGCCAAGCGTGTAGAATATCGCGCTGCGAGCAGAATGCGGGGATCTTCACTGCGTTTCGATCAAGGGTCAGAATGACAAACAAAGCTAAAGCAGATTCCTCCGCTTTACTACGGAATGACAAATAATAGATGCTGCGGAATGGCCCAAAAAGTCTACGGTAGTTCAATAGCGGCTCTCGTCTTACCTTGATTCGTTTTGATTCGTGCCTCTATCGGTAAAAATCGGGGCTAAGCCTTTTCCTCTTCCCTACTGCGAAGCTCGTCGCGGTAGACTGGAATCTATGCGAATTCTGGTTCTGGGACAGGGCAAGACGGGCAAGTTGGTGGCAGAGGTGGCTCGCGAGCGCGGCCACGTCGTGCGTGGGATGGACGTGCAGGACAACGCGGGGGCGACGGCTCTGACGCCGACATTTCTAGCCGACTTCGATGTGGCGATCGACTTCACCACGCCGGAGGCCGTCGTCGAGAACATGCGCGCAATTCTGACCGCTGGCTCGAAGATCGTCGTCGGCACGACGGGTTGGTACGCGCGACTGCCGGAGATGCTCGCGCTGGCCGAGAGCAACAAGGCTGGCCTACTGTATGGAACGAACTACTCCATCGGCGTGCAGGTGGTGATGAAGCTGGCCCAGCAGATGGGCGCTGCGCTGGCTGGCGTTGGCTACAAGTTCTCCATGGTGGAGACGCACCACACGGCCAAGCTGGACAAGCCATCGGGAACGGCGATCTCCATTGCGGAGATGGTGGAGCGCGGCGCGGACGCAAAGCTCGATCTGCCCATCGACTCCATCCGCGAAGGCGACGCCAAAGGAACGCACACGCTGGAGGCCGTCAGCGAGGCCGACCGCATTGTGCTGACGCATGAGGCTTTCAGCCGACGCGGCTTTGCCGAGGGAGCCGTGCGCGCCGCCGAGTGGCTGGCCACGCGCACCGGAAGCTACGACTTCCGCGACGTCTGGGAGAAGTTGTAATCCTCGGGGCAAAAAGCTTAACACCGATTTGCACCGATGGCACCGATCCGGTTCAGCCCGCACACTAGATCTGAAGCATGGAGTTGCGTGGGTTGAGCGGGGCGGATACCCTGTATGCATGAGTTCTTCAGCCATCGTCGCTCGCCCCTTCGCCTCGCTCTCCTTTGATGAAAAGCTCGACCGGTTGGCCGAAGTGGCCGTGCGCATCGGCCTGAACCTGCGCGCGGGGCAGGAGATGCTGCTGACCGCGCCGATCGAGGCGTTGCCGCTGGTGCGTCGCATCACCGAGCACGCCTACAAAGCGGGCGCACTGCTGGTCACGACCTTCTACGGCGACGATCCCTGCGTCCTCTCGCGCTACCAGTACGGGCCGGACGCGAGCTTCGACTACTCGCCGGCGTGGTTGCAGGATGCGATTGCGACGGCCTTCAAGAGCGGAGCCGCGCGCATGGCGATTGCGGGCGGGAATCCGGCTCTATTGGCTCAGCAGAATCCGGCAAAGGTCTCGCGCGCCAACATCGCCGCATCCAAGGCGAGCAAGCCCGCGATGGAGATGATTACACGCCACGAGATCAACTGGACGATCGTTGCCGCAGCCACGCCCGAGTGGGCCAGGCTGGTCTTTCCCAATGAGCCGGTGGAGCAGGCCGTGGCCAAGCTGTGGGAGGCGATCTTTGCCGCATCGCGCATCACGGGAGACGATCCCGTCGCCGACTGGCTGGCGCACGGAGAACGACTCAAGCAGCGCGTCGACCTGCTGAACGCCAAGCGCTACGCGGCGTTGCACTTCAAATCGCACGACGGCGAGACCGATCTGCGCGTGGGACTGGCCGACCAACATCTGTGGGCAGGCGGCGGAACGACTGCGGGCAACGGCGTCTACTGCCAGCCCAACATTCCCACCGAGGAGTGCTTCACGACGCCGCACAAGAGCCGCGTCGACGGCGTGGTTCGCGCCTCCAAGCCGCTCTCGCACAACGGTACGCTGATCGAGAACATTCGCTGCCGCTTCGAGAACGGCAAGATCGTCGAGGTCTCGGCGAGCGCTGGCGAAGACGCGATCAACCGGCTCATCTCCACCGACGAGGGAGCGCGGCGGCTGGGCGAGGTCGCGCTGGTTCCCGCCTCGTCGCCCATCTCGGCAGCGGGAATTTTGTTCTGGAACACGCTGTTCGACGAGAACGCAGCCAGCCACATTGCGTTGGGTCAGGCCTACTCGACCTGCCTGATTGGCGGCGAAAAGATGAACGAGGACGAACTCGCCGCGCTGGGTGCAAACAGCAGCCTGATCCACGTCGATTGGATGATCGGCTCGGCGCAGATGAACGTCGATGGCGTGAGTGCCAGTGGCGCAGTCGAACCGCTGATGCGCTCCGGCGAGTGGGTCTAAGGCTGATTCGAGCCATTTGGGCAATGGGGTAGACCATCGTGGAGCGAGCAAACGCAGATTCCTTCGCTTCACTACGGAATGACAAACAAAAGAGGCTACGGAACAACACACAAATTGGTCTATAGCAATTCTTAAATACTCTGACTCGATTTCCTTCGAGAATTGCCGAAGCTGGCGCGCGGAGGAGGCCTGCAAAGAGGTAAACTTAGCTTGCGATGGAACTCTCTGGTTGTGGCACAGCACTGATTACTCCCTTCCGCGCGGACGGCGGGCTCGATGAGCCTGCGCTGATCCGCATGGTGAATTGGCAGATCGAATCCGGCGTCAACTTTATCGTTGCCTGCGGTACAACGGGCGAGGCCTCAACGATGAGCGAGGCTGAAAATCAGCGCGTCATTGAGACTGTGGTTAGCACCGCTGCGGGACGCGTTCCGATCATTGCCGGATGTTCGCACAACGCGACCGCTCAGGCCGTTGCCAACGCAAAGAAGACGGCAAAGCTATCGGGACTAAGCGGCCTGCTCACGGCGAACCCCTACTACAATCGCCCCGGGCAGGAGGGGCAGTACCTGCACTTCCGCGCCGTCGCCGAGGCGACCGAGCTTCCTGTGCTGCTCTACAACATCCCCTCGCGCACGGGCACGAATCTGGAACCCGCTACGGTCTTGCGTCTGGCCGAGCTACCCAACGTTCTGGGCGTCAAGGAATCGAGCGGCAACATGGGACAGATCACCGAGATTCTGAATCACGCACCCGCCCGCTTCAAAGTCTTCTCCGGCGACGACGGCCTGACCCTGCCCATGATGGCGCTGGGCGCAGTCGGCGTGGTCTCCGTGGCCTCGAACGCGATTCCCGCGCAGATGGCGCAGATGGTGCAGGCCGCGCTGGTCGGCGACTGGACGACGGCGCGCGCGATCAACCGCAAGTTCTACGCACTGATGCAGGCGCACTTCTGCGAACCAAGCCCCGCGCCAATCAAAGCCGTTCTCGCCCTGCTGGGCTACGGCGAAGACCACCTGCGGTTGCCCATGATTCCAGTGACAACAGCCACGCGACAGAGGCTGGAGAAGTTACTCGGCGAGCTTGGCCTGCTGACGAACGCCAGCGTTATTAGTCATTAGTTCGTTGAAGTATCGGTCGGGCCTTCACAAGCTGCGGGGAAAGTCGGTTTTGGGCCGCTTACGGCACGGCTGAAGCCGTACCCTTCCGGTAGGATAAGTTTTTCCGCAGCCTGTTTGGACCCTGAACAGACAACGGCAAAGACAAAAGCAGATTCCTCCGCTGTGCTGCGGAACGACAAACAAAAAGCAGGCAAAGGCACAGGAAAAGGCCACTGGTGCGATCAGTGTTCCTCCCACCCATCGCGATGTTGCTGCGATGGATGGGGCACCCGACTCTTTGTTAGAGCAGTTTTCCCAACGAGGTAAAGTATCGCGGTGCGAAGGAAATGCGGGGATTCTTCGCTTCGCTCAGAATGACAATAGTTTTTAGAGTAATAGTGAAAGTGCTCTATTTCCTTTGGCTCTCTGTTTTGTGCTGCGGATTATTCATGATTCAGGACTGGAGATTCTGCCCGCTTCTTTTTCGCCAGATTACCTTCATTTCCCTGCGCCAGCGTTCGTCGATGGCCACCAGCGTCCAATCGACGCGGGGCGAAAAGTAGCGCAGAACGACCTCGGTCGCCGGATGCACACGCAGCGCCGGGGCGACCAGATAGAGACGCGGCGCGCCCTCCGCCAGACGCACTCCGCCGAAGTAGCCGTTGCGTTGAAACTCTCCCAGTCCGGAGTTTTGATCGGGGTTCTGCTGATGATGCCAGCGCACACGCACCCAGTAGTCCAGCCCCTGCAAGGCCAGATGCAGATCCTCTTCGACCTTCAGTTCGATCACCGCAAGACGACCGGATTTATCGACCGAGAGCAGATCCAGCATTCCGCGATCCGCTGCGGCAAAGGCCGGAACCTGGGTGTACACGTGGGTCGCGTCCAGATGCGCGTCGATCAACGAAACGTCGCGCCGCAGAACGCTCTCCAGCCAGCGTTCGGACTGCATGCGGTAGAGCGGATCGCGGCGGTCTGGTCTTGATCCGCCATCCGTCTCGTCCTCCGAACCTGCGCCTGCCGCTTTGCCCGCGCCGTTGCGCGCCACGCCCGCTGTGCGTCGTGCGAAGAGCAGCGCCACCAACTCGCGCAGATCGCCAGCGTTCTCCTCCGTCAGCGGCGTCTCGTTCGCTCCTGCGCCGAAGGAGATCTCCTGCACCCGGTTGAAGCTCTGCCCTGCGTAGCCCATGCGTACCCGGGCAAATTCCAGACCGTGCAGCAGGAAGGCCATCTCCACGCCGCTGCGAATCCTCTGCTCGACGACCGTGCGCATGGCTTCGGGAACCAGATCCATCACGCGCGCGGCGGCCTCGGCAAAGCGCTCCCGCGCCGCAGCCTCGTCGGGCGCGTGGAGGAGCCGCGTCGTCAGATTGCCCTGATCCGCTGCGTCGCACCGCTCCATCTCTTCGCTCTTCTCGTCGAACTCCCATAGCTCCCACTGCGCCGCGTCGGGGTTCATCCAGGCCAGCCGCGAGAGGGTCAACGTGGCCATTCCTCGCGGCACGATGAGGCGCAGACCACGATACAGCCGTCGCCCACCCGAACTCTCGCGACAATGCGCGAGCCAGAGAACGCCCAGGGTCAGAATGCCGTCAACGGTGACTTGCGACTCCTGGGCGTTGACCGCGATCACCGCCCAAGCCTGTTGGCCATGCACCAGCGACCCGCGCGCGTAGGCCGGGCCAAAACTCTTCTCCAAGTCCATCGCGGTGCGGAATCCCTCGGATGTCCACTCGCCCCAGTCATCAACGTTGGTGCGCAGCATCCCTCGCTCCAGCGCCTTCAGGTAGCGCAGGCGCGTGGCCTCGCGCGTCGAAGGGGTGCGGCGATCCTGATCGGCCAGAACCTCCAGCGACGAAGGGCGTGTCTGCCCGAAGCGCTGCACCGTCAGACGCAGCATGCGATCCCGCGCCGAGCCACGCTCGACCGCTGCGCTGACGCGGCGAACCAGATTGCGCTCCTCGCTCCACAACTGCAAGGTGCATCGCCCATGTTCGGTGGCCAGTTGATACTTGGCCGAGCGCATGTCGAAGAGAACTTTTCCGTCTTCGGCGACCACGGACTTGGGATGCTCGGCCAGAAAATTCTCCAGCGCGCGGGCGATCTGCTCGACGGTCTGCGCGGCTTCTGCGGAATATTTTTTGGAGGAGACCATTGCTGCAAAGTCTAACAAATTCCCCTCGGCGCAATTCTTTGGGGATCTACGGTAATGATGTAGAGCGCGGAAGACCGAGAAGCAGCAGATTCCTTCGCTACGGAATGACAAACAAAATGGATACGGGAATTGGTCTATCGCAATTCCAAAATGCGATGGAAGGAGTAGACTGCGCACTGCATTGATACAATCTTGCTATGAGATCAGCGCTTGCAGCTACATTGCACTCGGAGAGGCTTGCTCGAATCGCGGAGAGCGTGTCGCCGAAGGCTGGATCTGCACACGGGCCGCTGGCCTCCGGCGTAAAGTTGAATCTCCATGGATAGCGGAACCAAGCGGCGGCTGGGGTGGAGTTTCCTGTCGAACATCGTCTCGCGGTTCTCGCAGACGGCGATCACGTTCATTCAGGTCCCCGTCTTTCTGCACTTTTGGAGCATGCAGCTCTATGGCTCATGGCTGGTTCTGAACTCGATTCCGAACTATCTCGCCTTCAGCAACTCCGGCTTTGGCACGGTCGCCGGCAACGACATGACGATGCTGGTTGCGGGAGGCGACCGAGAGCACGCGCTACAGGTCTTTCAGAGCTGCTGGTGGCTGATTATGACGATCTGCACCACCATCACACTGCTACTGTGCGGGACTCTTTATTTTCTGCCTGCGGCGCGGCTGCTGAAGATCGGCGCGATCAGCGAGACGGATACGAAGTGGATCATCTTCTATCTGGCGGTATCGATTCTGCTGGCGCAGCTTGAGATGTTGCTCCAGTCCGCATATCGCTCGATCGGGCGGTATCCGTATGGAGCGTTCGTCAAAAGCGCGATGGCGGTTACTGCCTTTACCTGTACCTTGCTGTCGGTTGCTTTGGGATACGGAGCGCGAACCACGGCCCTGGTCTATGCGGTCGCCAGCATCGCCGGAACCCTCTTTCTCGCCCTGCTGGTGAAGCACGACATTCCCTGGATCGAGTTTGGCTGGCGACACGCCCGCTTTAGCGAGATTCGCCGAATTACCCGTCCGGCGATCGCGTTCATGGGATTTCCCATCGGTATTGCATTGAACATGCAGGGAACGCTGCTGGCTGTCTCCTACGCTCTGGGGCCGGTCAGCGTGGTCATCTTCTCGACGGCGCGGACGGTCTCGCGGGGCGCGCTACAGATGGTGCAGATGATCAACAGCACCTTCGAGCCGGAGCTGACGCTGTCGTTTGGCGCAGGCAAGATTGATCTGACCCGCGCGCTGCATCGCCGGGCCTGCCAACTGGCCCTGCTGGTTGCTGCGGTGGTGGTCGGCGGCGTAATGGTCGTCGGCCCGTCCTTTCTGCACCATTGGACGGGAGGACACGTTCCGCCCAGTCGCGGGTTGCTGAATGTGTTGCTGCTGGTGGTGGTGATCTATGCGCTCTGGTCGACCAGCTCAACGCTGCTGACTTCGACCAATCAGCACCAGAAGATGGCGGCAGTCTATCTGGCGGCAACCAGCCTGACCTGCGTTGCGTGCTACTTCTTCGCGCGCTGGAAGGGACTCTATGGCGCGGCGGCGGCGTTGCTGCTCTCCGAGTTGGCGATGAATTGCTATGTTCTGCCGGCCTCGCTACTTATCGCTAAGGACAGCTTTCCCGCGTTCATGGCCAGCATGCTGCATTACCCGGAGTCGCTGACGCCTGCGGCCCTGCTGGCGCGGCTGCGACGGCGCAAAGTGGAAGTTGAGTTTTAGAGCTATGGGGGTAGCGCGTCGTGGAGCGAGGAACAGCAGATTCCTCCGCTCACGCTACGGAATGACAAACAGAAGGACAAGGGCAACGACGGAGATTCTGACTCTTCGAGTCAGAATGACGAGCGGGAGGGAGTCGGAATGACAAACGAAAGGAGTGTGCCTGAGGGAACCTTCCAGCGTCAGTCGATCCGTCGCTCTTGACTCATGACAAACGAAAAGAGCGTGCCTCTATGAGGGAACCTCTATAGCTCTCATCTGATTCATTATGAATGGCTTATCGCTATATCTATTCATCAGGGAAACTTTTTTCTTCAAAATTCATCTAACAACTGTGGTATTCTGGAGTTCGCTGGGGACGTGTGCCTTTGAATGCTCAGATCTGCCTGGACGCAATCGAGCTTGCCACCGCGGTCTAAACCGCATCCAACTCCCCGCCGAACCCCGAAACGACCAAGGGAAACGTCCGCATTAAATGCAGACTCCCTCATATAAAAAATCCCCCGCAGGAGCGCGCATAGCCGTGGCTGAAGAAATCGACAAGTTTGAAGAAGAAAATGAGATGGAAAAGCTCATTGATACGGGAAAAGAGAAGGGCTACCTCACGTTTGGCGAGGTCAACGACCTTCTGCCCAGAGACGTAACCTCGCCCGACGAGTTGGACGACCTGATGACCACGATCAACACGCAGGGCATTGATGTGCTCTCGGGCGAAGGTCGCATGGGCGCGGATCGCGACAAGTACGAGCCTGAGGCGGGCGAAGAGTCCGACGATGTGGAGCTTGACCTCTCACCGGGAACGCTGGAGAAGACCAACGATCCCGTCCGCATGTATCTGCGCGAGATGGGAACCGTCCCGCTGCTGACGCGCGAGGGCGAGGTTGAGATTGCGAAGAGGATTGAGCGCGGACAGAACCGCGTGATGAAGGCCATCTCGCGCTCGCCCATCGTCATCCGCGAGATCGTCGGCTTGGGCGAAGACCTGCGGCGCGGCGTGCGCAACGTCAAAGAGGTCGTCACCTTCGACGAGGAGGAGTTGACCGAAGAGATTCTTTCGGCTCGGGTCAAGGCCACCGTCAGCCGCATCGACGTCATTGTGAAGCACCAGAAGAAGCTGGCCACGCTGGAAGAGAAGCTGGCCACGCCGACTGGCAAGGACAGCAAGGCAAAGGCAAAGGATGCGCGCAAGAATCGCTGGCTGATTGGCCGCGAACACATCCTCATCAACCGCATTGTGCGCGAGTTCAAGTACACCAATGCGGAGAAGAAGCGTCTGCTGGACAAGGTCAATAAGACGGTCGACGCGATGCGCACGCTGGAGCGGCAGATCAAGTCGCTCGAAGCCAAGCACGAGGCCTCGCGCTCTGAAGAACTGCGCAAGGAGTACAAGCGCCAGCAGAAGAATTGCCGCGCCGATCTGGAACGCGTGGAGGCCGACGCGGGAATCTCCATCGCCGACCTGAAGCGCACCCAGCGCGAGATGATTCAGGGCGATATGGACGCAGAGCGGGCCAAGCGCGAGCTGATCGAGGCCAATCTGCGACTGGTCGTCTCCATCGCCAAGAAGTACACCAACCGCGGCCTGCAGTTCCTCGACCTGATTCAGGAGGGCAACATCGGCCTGATGAAGGCGGTCGATAAGTTCGAGTATCGCCGCGGATACAAGTTCTCCACCTACGCGACGTGGTGGATTCGCCAGGCGATTACCCGCGCGATTGCCGACCATAGCCGCACCATTCGCATGCCGGTGCACATGATCGACACCATGAACAAGGTCCGCAACGCCACGCGGGCGCTCATCCAGCGCTACGGCATCGAGCCGTCGGTCGAGGCCGCGGCCTTCGAGGCGGGACTGCCGCTTAGCGAAGTCGCCGGCGTGATGCGCATGGCGCACCAGCCGCTCTCGCTCGACCAGCCGGTGGGCGATCACGACGATACCTTCTTCGGCGAATTCCTCGAAGACCACCGCGAAAACGATCCGCTCCTGGAACT
>JARLFY010000045.1 GCA_031296325.1 Acidobacteriaceae bacterium
AGGTTGAGGGAGAGATCCTTCGCGTATCGAGCATTGAGGGCGCAGGGCTGGACGCGCTGGTCTTCGCGACCGACGCGGCTACGCTTGAAGCTGCGTTGCAGTCGCCCGCCGGAGCGATTCTTGCGCGCCGTGCGCTGTTCTCGGCGAGTGATGCGAACGCCATCGAGAGGCTTGATGCAAGGCTGCTGCTGGTGAGCGATCCGCGCTACGCCTTTGCGCTGGCTGCGCGGGTTCTCCGCTCCCGCGAGGTGCAGGCGGGAGACCGCGCGCCGCAGATTCATTCGACGGCTGTGCTGGGCAAAGACGTGCAAGTGGGGCGGGGAACTCGCGTTGGGCCGCATGTTGTGCTCGGCGACGGAGTGGTGGTTGGCGACGAGTGCGAGATCCTTTCCAGTGTCACGATCTATCCCGGCACGACGCTGGGCGACCGCGTTCTGGTGCAGGCTGGAGCGGTGCTTGGCGCGACCGGCTTTGGCTATGCGCGCAACTCGTCTACCGGGGAGTATATTGCGTTTCCTCAGCAGGGAACGCTGGCGATTGAGGACGATGTGGAGATCGGCGCCAACTCGACGATCGACCGCGGAGCGCTGGGCGAGACGCGCATCTGCGCGGGAACGAAGATCGATAATCTGGTTCACATTGCGCACAACTGCGTGGTGGGGCGCAACGTCGTAATCGCCTCGCAGACTGGAATCTCCGGCTCGTGCGTCATTGAGGACGGAGCGATTCTGGGCGGGCAGGTCGGGCTTGGCGAACACGCACACATTGGGCCAGATGTGATTCTCGGCGGTGGTGCGGGAGTGCTGAGTCACAAAAAAGTGCGCGGGCCGGGCGAGGTCTTCTGGGGAAGACCAGCGCGTCCGTTGAAGCAGTATTTGCGCGATCTGGCGCGGTTGAGCCGACGCTGAACCGCGCCAGATCGCTGCTTAGTCTGCGTCGTCGGTGAGAGCGTCCATGTAGGCTACGTCGAGGGCGGTACCCTGCACGGTTACCAGACTATTGTTGATCTCGGATCCATCTACGGTGCTGAAGATGTGTACCTGCCCGCCATATGCGGTGTAGACCTTGTTGTAGTTCTGCACCCAGCAGATGCCGGTGAGGCTGCCGTAGTAGTACTGATTGTCGTTCTGGTTGGGGTAGGGAACTACGGCGGTGGATGAACCTAGGGTGACGTTGGGGACGATCTGCGGAGAGATCGTTGTGCCGCTCAGCGAGACCATGGTCAGGCAGTTATAGTTCATGTTCAGATGCGCTCGTTCGCCGGTGGCGCAGAACTGCGAGCCGATCCAGAGAGTGTCGTTGTCGGCGAAGAGCATCTTGGTGTGATTGCCATCGGAGATGGGGTACTTTCCAGTGATCGCAGTCGCCGGACTAGTGACGGCGGCCGCCTGATTCATGGTGGAGAGGAAGCCCTCGAAGTAGCCATCCGATTGAAGCTGCTGGCCAGCCAGATAGAGCGTCGTTCCGTCGGAGAGAGCTTCGGTGACGCCTCCCGGGACAGCGACGTTGGCAATCTGCGGGTTGGGCTGGGTGGGCGAAGAGGGAATGACGTTCTGGTTCAGCGGGCCTTGCTGGAGCAGGGTGACGCTGGCCTTGGTTCCGCCGCACTCCGGGCCGCAGTTCAGCACATAGGCCGTGGTTCCATCGAGCGAGAAGTAGACATTGGTTGGCTGGTCATAGGTTCCCGGAACCTGTACGACGCAGTAGACCGGAAGCGTGGCTGGCTCGCAGTCGGAGGCGCCAGTCGCCTGTATGGCGAGCGTTGAGGACATGTATTGACTCTGGTTCAGCTTGAAGATCCGGTAGAGGACGTTGGAGTTGCGAACCATCGCCAGAGCAACGGTATCTCCCTTATTCACCATGACTTTGAAGACGTTGGGGAGGTTGATTGCGTAGCTGTTCCCCGTCAGGTTGTCGGCGATTTGCAGCATGCCAGCGGCCTCGTCGGCGCCATAATAGTGACCGGCGTTGGGAGGCACTGCGATTGCTCCCGATGCGGACTGGAAGGAACCGATCGAACCCATTGCGGCTTCGGTCGAATAATTGATGTGATTCAGCGATCCATCGCTGGCCGAGAAGACGTATCCGGTGGTCTCGGAGGGGAAGTTCAGAATAGCGGAAGGATAGCCTGACGAGTAGCCGCTAATGAACCAACTCGGAATCGTGTCGGCAACGTTGTTGCGAATATCGCGCAGCGCATCGACGATCTGTAGACTTCCCGAGCTGCCATTTGCGCTGACCCCGATCATGACTCGCTCGGCGAGCTTACTGGGAGGAATGGGACGGCCCGCATAGGTGTCCGCCGGAAACTTGTACTCATAGTAAGCGTTGGAGTGGCAGGAGCAGATTCCCAAGCTCGTCAGAACCAGAAGCAGAGCGCAGAGCATTTGAGCGCCGAAGGGAAGACGCAAGCCAAAGAACCCGCTGCGCGAGGACTTGTCCTGTGCGGAGGAGGATTGCAGCAAGGGAGCATCCGGCGATGGGCTGGGGAACGGCTGTACACCGGCCCTGAGGGCAAAAAGACTTTGATTCTTCAACGTGGACAACTCCAACCTTCGTCGTGCTTAGGTTACGCCTAGGCTTACCCCTCAGAGTATACCAAAGGAAGCAGGCTCTGAATTCTGTCTGTCTGCGGTTTGATGCACAACTACTTCAGGTGCGACGCAGGTAGCGGCGTTCGACCAGATGAAAGTCGCCGCTGAGAACGTGGGCGATGGCCTCGGAGTAGGCCAGATGCTCCTGCTCCAGAATGCGCGCCGAGAGACTTTCCACCGTGTCTTCGTCCAGAACGGGAACGGTGCGTTGCAGGATGATTGCACCATGATCCATCTGCTCATCGACGAAGTGAACGGTGCATCCAGCGACCTTGGCTCCGTACTCGAACGCCTGAGCCTGCGCGTCCAGGCCGGGAAAGGCAGGCAGAAGCGCGGGATGGACGTTGAGAATGCGGTTGGGGTACGCGGCCACAAACTCCGGCGAGATGATGCGCATGTATCCGGCAAGGCAGACCAGATCGACCTGATGCTGGCGCAGAGCGGCGAGGATGTCGGCATCGTGTTCGGCGCGCTTGCGTCCCGCCGAGGGAAGTGACAGCGCGGGAAGTCCCAGATTGCGCGCGGCCTCCAGCCCAGGAGCCTCGGGAAGATTGGAGATGACGACGGCGATCTCCGCATTCGGAAGTCGGCCCTCGTTGATGGCCTTGGCGATGGCGATGAAGTTTGAACCACGGCCCGAGAGTAGGATTCCTAGTCGCTGCAAATTGTGACTCCTCCGTATGAATCGTACCGCATTGCTGGATGGCGCTATAACGTCAGGGGTGATGCGCCTTATCTGACTGTAAGTATAGAGGATTGGGTATATCTAGTCTGTCAAGTATTTGTAGTTGGTAAGTTGTTTGTGTTATTGCAAATGCCGATGGGTTTTGGGGCTGGCAGAAGAACCTAGTTTCTAAACTATGCGGCAGTAATAGGGCGGGCCTTCAGCTCTCAGTCTTTTGTTCTGGATGTTTACCTAGGGCGTATCGACATATAGCTCATTTGTAATTGCAGTTGTTCTTGCCTGTTTTTGTTTGTCATTCCTCCGCTACGCTACGGAATGACAAACAAAAAATAGGCAACAGCAAAGGTTTATGGTGCGAGCGGTATGAATCCCACCCATCGCGATGTTGCTGCGATGGATGGGGCACCCGGAAAGGGATGGTCCCCGGCTTTCTTTCTTGAGCGTTTTAGTTGATGGGGTAGAGTGGTGCGGCGCGAGCGAAATGCGGGGATCCTTCACTTCGTTCAGGATGACAAGCCTGAGTTCTCTGCATGATCTAGCGGAGGCGGCTGAGGAGGCGCATCAGGCCGGTGGCGGGGAGTTCGGGGGCGAGAAATTGTTGACGGTCTCCGGTAACGGCTCCGGCGGCGAGGCGACCGCTGCGCACGGCTCCCTCCATCGTCGAGGGCCAGTCGGTGGCGGTCCAATCGCCTGCGACGTAGAGGCCGGGGTATGCGGTGAGCTGGGGTGGACGGTGGGCGTCGAGGCCTGGAGTGACCGAGAAGGTGGCGCGAGCCTCTTTGAGTACGGCGGACTTCAGCAGTTTGGCTTGGCGGATGCGAGGGAGGAAGAGTTCCAGTTCGCGCAGGGCTTCGGCGAGGATCTGCTGGCGCGAGAGGTGGATCTCCGGCCAGGAGGAGCTGATGACCAGCTCCAGATAGCTGCCGCGCTCGGGCTTCCACCCGCGAATGCGGGATTTTGCGAAGAGCCACTGGATGCGCGTGTCGAGCAGGACGGCGTGGTCGAGATCGGTGACCTCGCGGTCGTACCAGAGGTGGATGGTGGTGATGGGCGCTGCGGTGAAGTGGCTGAAGTCGAAGTGGGTTTGCTTGTCGAGCGATGTGCCGGAGGCGGCGAGGGGCTGCATGAGTCGCTCGGTCTGGCGCAGGTCGGTGGCGAGGATGACGGAACTGGCTTCTAGCTCCTCTTCACCGGTGCGAACGCTCCATCGGCCGTTGGCGGTCTGTGCGATGGCAGTGACGCCGGAGTTGGTTCGCAGGCCTACGTTGAGCCGACGTGCGAGTTTCACTACCGGCTCGAAGAACTCGGTAAGCGGCTTGGCGGGGATGCCGAGGCGACCGGCCTGAGGCGAACGCAGGAAGGACTCGTGGAAGATCTTTCCGGCGTACTTCATCGAGCAGTTGTCGAAGCTGTCGTTGAGCGCTCCGACGACGACAGGCTCCCAGAAATGGCGGATGGCGCGGCTGGTCTGATGGGTTCGCTTGAGCCATGTGGCCATGCTCTCCGCGTCGCTGGCTGGGTAGTCGCGCAGGAAATGAGCGAGGCCGCGGGCGATGGAGAGCTTGTCCTGCCAGTCCAGCATGGGAGCGCGCAGAAAGCTGAGAGACTGGTGCGCGGGCGCGGGCAGGAAGGTGGGCGCGATCCAACTGCGGCGCGGGTCGGCGTTGGCGGTTGGCTCCAGGAAGCAGAGCTTGTTGTACCAGCGGATGGACCACGAGGTTCCCGCCTGCTCGATGAGTTGGAGAAAGTTGGTGCAGCAGCCGAGGACGACGTGCTGCGAGTCGAGGGTCTCGGCCAGCGTGGGATGAGGGTAGGAGTAGGCGCGGCCTCCGATGAAGGGACGACGCTCCAGCACTTTGACGATTGCGCCGTCGCTGGCGAGAGCTACGGCGGCGGCGAGGCCAGCGATTCCTGCGCCGACGACGATGACGTCGGTGGATGGGGCATCGCTGGCTCTACGCTGCGGGGTTGTGGACAGCATTATGCGAACACCCGATTCCATGCGGCCATCACTGCTCCGCGAGCCAGAACGCTGAGTTTTTCTGCGGTGGAGAGAGCTACGCGGGTGCGGAAGACCTCCATCTTGTGATCGGCGATGCGGGCGAGAAGGCGGTGGTAGATGGTGACCAGAACCCACATGGCGGCGCGGCTGTCGCGGTCGAGCAGCGGGGTGAGCTTGCCGGCGGCGAGGTAGTATTTTTCCGCACGGATGGCGAGGGTGGCCAGCATGGCTCGCTCGCGTTCGGTCATGGTGCGACCGGCGGCCAAGGTGCGCAGCTCGGCGGGCGACTCGCCAAACTCGTCGAGAAGATCGAGGGGGAGATAGACGCGGTCGCGCTCGATGTCTTCCTTGACGTCGCGTAGAATGTTGGTGAGCTGGAAGGCTACGCCGGTCTCTTCGGCGAACTTTTCCGCGCGTGGATCGGTGTAGCCGAAGATCTTGATGCAGACCAGACCGACAACTGAAGCGACTAGGTAGCAATAGCGGTAGAGGTCGTCGAAGGTGGCGTAGGTTTGAACAGGTTCGAGGTTCGAGGTCCGAGGTTCAAGATCCATCGTGGTTCCGGCGACAAGCTCTTCGAGAAGCGCGTCGGGGATGTTGAAGGCTTGCTGGGTGTGGGCCAGAGCGCGAAAGACGGGGTCGGTCTCTGCGCTGAGGTTTAACGAATTTTTTGCGGCGGAGGCTCTGGAGGCGCGCCAGGAGTTGAGCCATGCGGCCATCTCCGTGCGGCGATCTTCGATGGACTTCGACTCGTCGTCGGAGAGGTCGTCGGCGCGGCGCATGAAGGCGTAGACCGCGCACATAGCGTCGCTTTTGTGGCGCGGAAGCACGCGGAAGGCCCAGTAAAAGTTCTTTGCCTCGCGACGGGCAACGTTGCGGCAGAACAGATAGGCTTCGGCGATTTGGGGGTCGATGTTGCTGGCTACACTCATGCTGCGCGGACTCCTGTGCTGCGGCCAGCGCGCAGCTTGCCGAAAAGTGCGCCGAGCAGGAGCATGAGTTTTTTGCGGCGAGTGACGACGGGGCGGCCGCGCAGCACGTCGTAGTCCTGCGCGACGATGCCGTCGAGGATGGCCTCGCCACCGTTGCTGAAGAGGTCGAGGGTGACGCGGAGATCGTTGTCCACGGTTGCGTTGAGAGCTGCACCCTCGCGGAGCATGGCGCGGGTGCGCTCCACCAGCGCCTGCATCATGGCGGCGAACTCGGGGGTGAAGACGCGTCCGGCGATCTGGCCCTCGTCCACGCCGAAGCGGTCGAGGTACTCGGCGGGAATGTAGCGGCGGGGAATGTCGGAGTCGCGCACTGCGTCCTGCCAGAAGTTGGCGAGTTGCAGCGCGGTGCAGACCTTGTCGGAGAGCAGGGCGCGCTCTTCGTCGCGATAGCCGCAGAGCATCAGGACGAGACGTCCGACGGGGTTTGCCGAGTAACGCGAGTATTCGACAGCCTCGTCCCAGGTGTTGTAGTGGGTCTTGACCTGATCCTGACAGAAGGCGCGCAGGAGATCGTGGAACAGCATGCGGGGCAGGTCGCAGGCGACGATGGTCTCGTGCAGGGCGACGAAGACGGGATGGCGCGACTGCTCGGGGTGGTCGTAGCACTGGTCGAGCATGCGATCCCATGCGCTGAGCAGACGCAGGGCGGTCGCGGTGTCGGCGACCTCGTCGCCCAAGTCGTCCGACATGCGGCAGAAGGCGTAGAGACTCTCGAAGTGGGGACGAACGCGTTTGGGCAGGAAGAACGTGGCGACGTGGAAGTTCTCATAGTGCGAGGTGGCCAGCTCGTGGCACCAGGCCTGAGCCTCTTCGAGCGTGGGACGTTCCTGCGGCGTTAGATACTGCACGGGCGCGCCGACGAGCGAGTCGTCAATGCGTGGCTCGGTGAGCGTCTGAGTCGCTGCGCTTGCTGGAGAGGCAGCGCTCATTTCGGACTCCTGAAGAGGGGGTTGTCGTTGGGAAAGATTGCGGTCTTGATGTCGGGGCGCTTGAACTCGCTGCGCGTCATCATCTTGGCGAAGACGGAGGGAACCTCGGAGAGCGACGCGGTGCGCGTGATGAACTCGGCGGCCTTGAAGCGGCCGCTGGTGATGAGTTCAAAGGCGGTGCGCGCGGTGGCAGGAGTGAGGTGGAAGGTGGCCTTCAGGGTGATGTCGCCGTAGTGCAGCCGATTGGTGTCCAGACCGACGATGGTGCCGCTGGGCGGGCCTCCAAAGAAGTTGACGACGCCGCCCTTGCGCACCATGCCGACGGCCTGTTCCCAGGTGGAGGGACGGGCTACGGCCTCAATGACAACGTCTGCTCCGCGCTCATCTTCGGTGAGATCGCGGACGGCGGCGACGGGGTTGACATCATCGCTGATGCGGACGACCTCGCTGGCTCCGAAGAGACGCGCTGCGGCGATCTGATCCTCGCGCTTGACGACGGCGATGACGCGTACGCCGTTGATGTGGGCCGCGTGAATAAACATCAGGCCGATGGGGCCGGCTCCGATGACGACCATGGTGTCTCCGGCGCGCGCTCCGGACTGCTCCAGCCCTAGGATGACGCAGGCCAGCGGCTCGGTGAGCGCGGCGTGTTCAAATGGGACGGAGTCTGGAATCAGCAGAGTGTTCTTCTGCACGATGCGCGCGGGGATGCGCATGTACTGGGCGTAGGCTCCGTTGTTGAAGATAATGTTTTCGCAGAGATTGTGCTGGCCGTGGCGACAGAAGAAACACTGGTCGCAGGGAGCGGAGTTGAGCGGGAGAACGCGGTCGCCTACGGCAAAGTTAGCGACTCCTTCGCCAACCTGAGCGACGACTCCGGCAAGCTCGTGGCCGAAGACGACGGGAGGCTTCAGCATCATGGCGTGGTAGCCGCGACGGTAGACCTTGAGGTCTGTTCCACAGGTGAGGGCCGCGCCTACACGCAGCAATAGTTCGCCGGGGCCGATGGTTGGAACGGGAATCCGCTCCATGCGCAGGTCTTCGCTGCCATACAAAACCGCCGCCAACATGGTCTCTGTCGTACTCTCTGCATTCATCCCTATATCTTCTCACTTTCAACGGTTCGGAGCGCAGTATTTGTGAGGGGGCGGAGCGTGGAAATCTTCCGAATTCTTGCGGCTAGAGCATTTGGCCTAATAGGCCAGGCCGTCGTAGGGCGGAAAAAGCAGATTCCTTTGCTGCGCTGCGGAATGACAAACAAATGATGCTGCGGAATGACAAACAAATGATGCTACGGAATAACAAACAAATAATGTGGCGAATAATAAACAGATTGGGCTATAGCCATTCCGAAAATTGTCTAGCAATCGAAAGATCGTGCAATGTTGCAATAGATCCCTTCATGCGCTCCGCGTTTGCATCTAACCAAGCTGAACGTTAGAAATGGGGATCTTTATTGTTGAATCACTCGAACTGGAAATCAAGAGTTCTTGGCGGCGCGTTGATTATGGCTGCCTTCACCGTACCAGCATTCGCACAGGTCAGCTTCGGCATTGTTCTCGGTCGTACGCCGCCGCCTGTTCGCTATGAACGCCGCCCACCACCACCCTTCGAAGGATACGCTTGGGTTGATGGATACTGGGGCGTCAACCGAGGCCGCTACGTCTGGGTTCCGGGTGTGTGGCAGAGACCGCCGTATGAAGGCGCGTACTGGAATCACCCGCACTATGAGCACCAACGCGACGGCTGGCACATGCAGGAAGGCCACTGGGATCATGAAGATCACAGCGGTCACAGCGACGACCGTCACGATGACCATCGCTAGACTGCAAGGTTAGCGACGAATCGCGCGCCCCACATCTCGTTTCTGAGATTGTGGGGCGCGCTGTTTTATCCCATCACGACGATGGGTTGCATCAGCGTTCCAGCGATGCGTTTGGCGATGGCCAATAGCTCGGTTGGACTGGTGAAGACCTTGACCAGCGGCGCACTGCTGTACTCCGGCAGATTCACCTGCATGCCGTTGCGCATGCGTCCGGCGGTTTGCTCGTCGACCGTCACCGAGGGCATCTCCGGCAACAGTGTGCGCGGGTGTGGCAGACGTCGTTCGATCTCTCCCGGCTGACCCACGAGCGACTTCAGGTCGTCCAGCGCAATGGCCTGCGCCAGAGTGAAGGCTCCGGCCTGCGTTCGCCGTAGCGAGCAGAGATGCGCTCCGCAACCGGCCATCTCGCCCAACTCGTGCGCGACCGAGCGAACGTATCCCCCCGCCGAGACCTGCATCTCGAAGCGCGCCTCCATCTCCAGCGGCGACGGGCCTTCCAGCGAGAGCAGTTCAAAGCGATGAATCACGATTCGCGCTGGCTTCATCTCCACCGGCTTGCCGGCGCGGGCGAGCTTGTGCGCGGCGACTCCGCCGATCTTCTTGGCAGAAAATACCGGCGGAACCTGATCCATCTCGCCGTGAAAGTGGGTTGCGAGGTCGCGCAGCTCGTCGAGCGATAAGGTCAACGGCTGTGGCTCTGCGGCGGGCGTTCCCTCGGCGTCGAAGCTGTCGGTGGCGAAGCCGAAACGTATCGATCCCTCGTAGCCCTTCTCCGCCGCGCCAAAGAACTGCGCGAGCCTCGTGTACTTGCCCAGCAGCAGCGGCAGAACTCCGGTGGCCATTGGGTCGAGCGTTCCAAGGTGGCCGATCGAACGCTCTCCGGTTGCACGGCGCACAATCTCCACCACATCATGCGAGGTCATCCCCGCAGGTTTATCCAGTACCAGCAATCCATTCATGGTCTATTCAGACTACTTTGTCTTGCTGCAATGCGCCTAAATTCCTTCGCCGCGATGTACCAGCGATAGAAACTCGTTGCGCGTCTGGTTCTGGGTCTTGAAGACGCCACGCATGGCCGAGGTGACCGTGGTGGAGCGCTGTGTCTCGACTCCGCGCATCATCATGCAGAGGTGTTGCGCCTCGATGATGACTCCCACGCCCTGCGGCGCGATTGCCCCGGCGATGGCCTCGGCGATCTGCGTGGTCATGCGCTCCTGCACCTGAAGCCGTCGCGCAAACATCTCCACCAATCGGGGAATCTTCGACAGTCCGATGACGCGCCCGCTGGGCACATAGGCAACATGCGCCTTGCCGAAGAAGGGAAGCAGGTGATGCTCACACATCGAATAGAATTCGATGTCCTTGACGATGACCATCTCGTCGTAGTCCACCTCGAAGAGCGCCTCGTTCAACACCGTGGGAATGTCCATGGCGTAGCCCTGGGTGAGGAAGGACATCGCCTTCTCCATGCGATCGGGCGTGTCCATCAAGCCGTCGCGCGCGGGGTCTTCGCCAAGGCGTGTGAGCAACTCGCGGTATAAATCCTGCGTACTCAGCGATGCTGCCGTAGTTGGTTGCGAAACCGTCAGTGTACTCATGCGTATTCAGCCTCTCTCAAGCGACTCGCCCATCTCGAACGAGTTATTTCCTGTCTCTTCAACCTTGACTCGCACGACCTGCGCGCCGCTAAAGTTTTGAAAGATGCGATCGATCTCTGCGGTAAAATTCTCCGTCGTTGGAACCTGATGGCGAAACTCCTCCAACGTATTCAGATTCGTACCATCGAACCGACCCAGTAGATGTTCTTGCGCAAACGCGTCCAACTCGCCCAGATCGCAGACCATTCCGGTGGTCGCATCGACCGGCCCGCCCACTGTTACTTCGACGACGTAGTTATGGCCATGTCCATACGGATTGTTGCACTTGCCATAGACCGCGCGATTCTCCTCTGCGCCATAAGCCTCCGAGTGCAGGCGATGCGATGCGCTGAGGCGATACCGTCGCGAAAGATAGACCTTTGGCCCTGTTCCCTGCATTCTCTCCGTCATGGCTCCCCGTAGTAGTCCACGAAGAGATCGGCCATCTCGTAGACGCGAATGCGATGCAGCTTTGCATGGGGAATCTTCTTCTCCAGCCGTTGCCAGATGGCGATGGCAATGTTTTCCGTGGTCGGAATCTTTCCGCTGGCGGCGGCAAACTCGGGAACCTCGATGTTCAGATGGCGATGGTCGTAGACGCTGACCACCTCGCGCTCGATAATCTCCTTCAACTCCTTCAGATCGACCACGAAGCCGGTGACCGGATCGACCTCGCCTGCGACGGTGACCTCCAGCGTGTAGTTGTGTCCGTGCCCATTTTTATTGGCGCAACGGCCAAAGACGCGTTCATTCTGCTCCCGCGTCCATGCCTCGTTCCAGTAATAGTGCGCCGAAGAGAACTCAGCCTTGCGTGTAAGAAAAATCATGATTCGGCTCTGTCCCTCATCTGTCTACGTTATTAGACGCCGTACAACCACTCTGGATTCAAGCCTGTTGGCTGTCTTCTATCTCCCAACCCTGTATCTTCGTCCCTTCCATTGCACGGATCGTCGCATCTTGTGGTGCAGATGGCTGCGCACCAGCAGCCAGCAAAACATGGGAACGCCGAGAATCGAGAGCGCCACGTCGGAGGCGGGAAAGTTTGACCGTGCGACCCGCGCGTAGAATCGCCAGAGCGTTCGCAGCCACACAATCCAGATTACCGCGGGCTGCCAGGGTGGGCGGGTCGAGGATAGGCACAGCGCGATCACCGGAAGTCCAAGGAAGAGCAGCAGATCCAGCACTCGCCAGCCAGCCAGCCACAGGGGTTGCGGGAAGAGCAGAGCCAGATTCTTCGTCCAGCCCTCGATCATCTCCGGCAGCGAGCGATACATGTGTGCGGAGAGCGCGTCGGGCGCATAGCGGAAGCGGATGCCGTATTTGGCTCGCTTGAATCGCTGCGCCAGAGCAACGTCCTCCAGAATCTCCAGCCCCACGCCGCGATGCGCTCCCACGGCGAAGTAGGCCTCGCGCTCGACCAGCAGAAACTGGCCATTGGCAGCCGCCAATCGACTGGCCGGATCGCTCACCAGCTTCGGCGGATAGACGCTGGCCAACTCCGAGAAGACCAGCGGCATCACGACGCGCTGCCAGAATCCGTTAACAATCTGCCGAGGGGAGTAAGTCAGCATCGCCGCGCCGTATCTCTCCGCCTCGTGCAGAGCGCGGGAGAGGTCCCCCGGCTCATGCACGGTATCGGCATCGGTGAAGAGCAGCCACGCTCCACGCGCCTGCTGCGCTGCTGCCCAACAGGCGTTCGTCTTGCCGGTAAATCCACCGCGTTCGCTCAGGTCCAGAGCGGGAGCCGCAATCACGGTGACTCCCTTGCGCCCCGCAGCCTCAGCAGCGGCACGAGCAATCTCAGCGGTTCCGTCGCTCGAATCGTCGTCAACAACGATCAGTTCCCACTGCTCGTCCAGCGCAAAGCCCGCGTCGGACTGCGCAAGCAGCGATTGCAGGCATGCGCCCAGAACCTTCGCCTCGTTGCGTGCGGGAAGTATCACCGACAGGCGCAACGCAGCCTCCGCACCATCAATCGAACCAATCTTGTCTACCACTTCGCCCATATAGCTCACCGCTTCGTATTATAGGAAGCAGGAGCGTAACTTGCGAACAAACAGACCAACTCTTCGGAGCGGAATTCTTCTACTCATTCTCTGCGCGCTCTCGCTGACCGCCTGCGACCGCGGCAAGCATCCGGCGCGCATCGGCTCCCCCGCGCCGGAGTTCACCTTGACCGATGAGGGGCGCAGCGTCGATCTGGCCCAGTTGCGCGGGAAAACCGTGGTTTTGAACTTCTGGGCGACGTGGTGCGTTCCCTGTGTCGCGGAGCTGCCCAGCCTGCTTGCGCTGCAACATCGCTTTCCGCAGATCGTCGTCCTCGCCATCAGTCAGGACGACGATGCGACGGTCTATCGCCAGTTCCTCGTCGACAATCATGTGGATCTGCTCACCCTGCGCGATCCCTCGGCGCGCATTCCGCAGATCTATGGCACGGTCAGAATTCCAGAGACCTACATCATCGACCGCAAGGGGATTCTTCGCCGCAAGTTCGTCAACGCACAGGACTGGACCAGCCCGGAGATCGTCGACTATCTGGGAAAACTTTAGGGTTTGGTCAGGAAATCGCATGAGTTATCAGCGTCTCTCTGGATTTTTTATGCACTCCACAAGATGTAGAGTGACGTTTGCGCGCGGGAGAAGTATTGTTGGAGGTGCGGCGACGTCGACGCAGACAGCGAAGAGCGTTGATTTACCTCCGCATACGATTAGATTTGCATCCTGACGTGTTGATTCGCATCGAAATTAGTGACTTTCATTCCCGACCTTTACCCCGAAGAGAGAGATGGCCCGAAGTATGACGATGAAGAATAACGATGTTGCCAAGAGTGCAGATTTTTCCGCCGAGATGGCGGAGTGGATTGAGGCCTTTGATCAGGTTATCGCCGAAGAAACGGCCAACGGAGCGCAGATTCTGAAGGCGCTGCGCCAGAGGGGCCGCGAGGCCGGAGTGGTCGTGGCAGGCGAGACGGTTACCCCCTTCTGCAATACGATCCCTACCGACGAACAACTGTCCTATCCCGGCGACATGAACATCGAGCGCAAGATCAAGTCGCTGATTCGATGGAACGCCATGGCCATGGTGCATGCGCAGAACAAGAAGGACGCTGGAATCGGCGGGCACATCTCGACCTATTCCTCGCTGGCCACGCTGCTGGAAGTTGGCTACAGCCACTTCTTCCGCGCCTCGTATCAGGGAGCGGACGGGAGCGAGCTTCCGGGAGACTTCATCTACTTTCAGGGGCATGCCTCGCCGGGGGTCTATGCGCGGGCGTATCTCGAAGGGAGACTCAGCGACGAGCATCTGAAGAACTATCGCCACGAACTGCGCGAGACTCCGGGTCTGGCCAGCTATCCGCATCCCTGGCTGATGCCGGATTTCTGGAACTTTCCCACCGTCTCGATGGGCATTGGTCCGCTGAATGCCATCTATCAGGCGCGTTTCATGCGCTATCTGGAGAATCGCAAGCTGATCGAGCGGACGCCGCGCAAGATCTGGGCGTTTCTGGGCGACGGCGAGACCGACGAGGTTGACACGCTGGGCGCAATCTCGCTGGGCGCGCGAGAGAAATTGGACAATCTGATTCTCGTCGTTAACTGTAACCTACAGCGGCTGGACGGCCCGGTGCGCGGCAACAAACGCATCATCGACGAGCTGGAGGGCGTCTTTACCGGAGCAGGATGGAACGTCATCAAGGTGATCTGGGGCAGCGATTGGGATCCGCTCTTTGCGCGCGACACCAACGGCCTGCTGCTGCGTCGCATGGGCGAGTGCGTCGATGGCGACTACCAGACCTACAAGGCCAAGGGCGGCGCGTATGTGCGTCAGCACTTCTTTGGCAAGTACCCAGAACTATTGGAGATGGTGAAGGACTATACCGACGATCAGCTCTTCAACCTGCATCGCGGCGGACACGATCCGATCAAGGTCTTCAACGCCTACAAGCGAGCGGTGGAGCATACGGGAGCGCCGTCGGTGATTCTGGCCATGACGGTCAAGGGCTTCGGCATGGCCTCGGCGGAGTCGCGCAATGCAACCCACTCGGAGAAGAAGTTGACCGACGAGGGATTGGCCGCGTTTGTGAAGCGCTTCCAGATTCCCATTCCAGAAGAGGCGGCGATGCAGGCGACGCCCTATCGTCCGCCGCAGGACTCGGCTGAGATGGTGTACATGCAGGAGCGGCGACGCGAGCTGGGCGGCTACATGCCGACGCGCACGGTGCCAGCAATCGACTTCAAGGCTCCCGCGCTGGACTTCTTTGCCGAGTGGACGGCTGGGTCGAATGGCCGCGCCGTTTCGACGACGATGGGCTTTGTGTCTATCCTGCGCCACCTGCTGAAGGACGAGACGATCGGCAGGCAGATTGTGCCGATCGTGCCCGACGAGGGGCGGACGTTTGGGTTGGAGTCGGTGATTCGCCAGGTCGGCATCTATGCGCCGGAGGGCCAGCGCTACACGCCGCACGATAAGGACATGCTGCTCTTCTATCGCGAGGAGCAGGATGGGCAGATTCTGGAAGAGGGAATTACCGAGGCGGGCGCGATGGCCTCGTTCACCGCGGCGGGACAGGCTTATTCGACCTACCGAGTGCCAATGATTCCGTTCTACATGTACTACTCGATGTTTGGATTCCAGCGCATCGGAGACATGGCGTGGGCCTTCGCGGACGCGCGCGGCAAGGGCTTTCTGATGGGCGGAACGGCTGGGCGAACGACGATGCTCGGCGAAGGATTGCAGCATCAGGACGGGCATAGCCATCTGCTGGCCAGCACGATTCCGACCTGCGTCAGCTACGATCCGGCCTACGTCTTCGAGCTGGCCGTGGTGCTACAAAACGGCATCAAGCGGATGTACGAGCTGGGTGACGAGTGCTTCTTCTACGTCACGATGTACAACGAGGACTACGCCATGCCGGCGATGCCGGAGGGCGCGGAAGAGGGGATTCTGCGCGGGATCTACAAGTTTTGCGCGGCGGCGAGCGGGGAGGCGACGGTGCAGCTCTTTGGCTCTGGGCCGATCCTGAACGAAGTTCTGCGCGCGCAGGAGATTCTGGCGGAGAAGTACCAGATCGCCGCCGACGTCTGGAGCGTGACCAGTTACACCGAACTGCGTCGTGAGGCGATTGCCACCGAACGCTGGAATCGCCTGCATCCCGCCGCGGCGGAGCGCAAGACGTACATTGAGACGGCTCTGGAGGGCGCGAAGGGGCCGATCATCGCGGCCAGCGACTACATGAAGGCTCTGCCCGACGTTCTTGCTCCGTGGCTACAGGACGCGGGGCGGTGCAGACTGGTGACGCTGGGAACCGACGGCTTCGGACGCAGCGACAATCGCGAGCATCTGCGACGCCACTTCGAGGTCAACGCGGAATCCATCGTCGGAGCAACGCTCTCTCGGTTGGCGCGCGAGGGCAAACTCGAAGGGAAGACGGCGCAGGCTGCGCTTGCTGAACTTGGCATTGACGTCGAGGCCAAGGATCCGGCGCGAGCGTAAATAACTACGCAGGTAGATGTGACGAAAAGCAAAGAACAGGGGCCAGGCAAGTGGAATCGAAGCAGGAGAAGTCGGTCGCAAAGGGAGCAGATAAACAGAAAAAGACTGTCGTTGCGTGGGAGAATCCGCTGATTCCCAATGCAAGGCTGCGCCAGATCTATCTGGCAATGACGCAGGCTCGGGCGTTGGAGAAGGTTCTTCCCGCTGCAAAGCGGAGTCGCACGGTTGAGGCGAAGGCGGCTGCAACACGCGGGCTGGAAGCGGCTCTGGTGAGTGCCGCCTTCGACCTTGGCCCTAGCGATCTGGTCGTTGATACGCTGACTGGCGGAGTTGTGGAGTTTCTGCGTGGCGCGGCTCTGAGTGATGTTCTGCAAACGGAAAAATCGAAGGGCGCAAGTCGCGTTCGTCGTGCTGTGGCAAGCGTCTGTGCAGCGCGACTGAGCGCGCCGACCGGGATTGTTGAACGCATCTGGGCCGCAATGGGCGCGGCTGCGGCATTGAAGTCTGCGAATGCGCTGGCGCGAACCGCCGCTAGAGCCGAGGCCGGGTCGGAGGCAGACGCAGTTGGCAACAAGTCTGAGGATGATGCGCAGGGTGCAGCGACGGCGTGGCAGGCTGGCGTGGTTGTCTTCTATGCATTGCCCGGAGAGGTTCCATCGTCGCTGTGGAAGAAGGCTCTGAAGTTTGCGGCGGAGCAGGATTTGCCCGTGGTCTTCGTCGTGCTTCCGGCGGCGCGTGTGCGGGGCGCGGCGAAGGTTGGCGGAGTGAGTGCGCTGGCGATGGGGTGCGCAGTGCCGGGGATCGCGGTGGACGCCGACGACGCAATCGCAATCTATCGCGTGGCGCAGGAGTCGATTGGGCGGGCGCGGGCGGGTGGCGGCGCGGCGTTGATCGAGTGCGTCCCCTTCCTCCTCGAAGGCAAGGGCGTTGCGGCCAAGCGCACTGCGAACGCCGATGCGATTGCAACCCTGGAGCGTTATCTGCTGGGCCGAGGTATTGCGACCAAAATTTGGATGGAGAGTGAGGCAAAGTCCTTTGCAAAGCGGTTGGCAAAGTAGACGGCGTTTCAGTTCACTACGCGCAGTTACACTGGAGAAATGATGGAGCAGAGTTCTGAGGTGCGCGTGGGGAGAGTCGTCTCCCGATTGCTGGCAGGCGTTGTGAGCCTGAGTCTGGGGTTGAGTGTTGCAGCCGCTCCTGCGCAGACGCCTGCGGCGGCGTCAACTGCTGCGACCGCGACCGAAGCTGTGCCTGCGCCCACTCCTGAGGCTTCGGACAAGATCGAGTCGAAGCAGGGCTATCGGCAGGATCCGCAGACGAAGCAGGAGCCGAGCGCGCAGTCGGCGCCCATTTCGCAGGCTGCTCCTGCTCCGGGGGTGACGCCTGCGCTGCCCACGCCGCAGACTCCCTACACCGCGTTGCCTGCGTATGGAACGGTGGACACAGGTATCACTAGAGATAGCGACGGCAGTGCCTACATTTCGGTCGATAGCTGGGTTTATCCGGCGCTGCTGCGTCTCTACTCGCTGGGTTATGTGGATTCGGCGTATCTTGCGATGCGGCCCTACACGCGGCGCAGTGCGCTTCACATTCTGCAAAATTCTTCGAGCGCGATTCTGGCGGGCGACGATGTGCAGGCGCAGGAGATTCTTTCCGCGCTGTTGCATGAGCTGACCGACGAGGGCGTCTCGGATAAGACTCCGCGCGGCGCGATCTATGGAGTGCAGTCGGTCTACACGCGCATGATGGGCGTTTCGGGGCCGATTCTGGTGGACAGCTACCACCTTGGGCAGACGTTTTTCAACGACTACGGGCGACCGCACGAGACTGGCTTCAACAATATTACCGGCTTCTCGACGCTGAACGAGCAGGGGCGGTTCTCGCTCTATGTGCGTGGCGAGTATCAACACGCACCCAGCGCGACGGGCTACTCGCAGGCTCTGTCGGCGCAGCTCTCGCAGGGCGATGAGATTGATTTTTCCGGCTTCAACAGTACGCAGGCCACGATTCCCATCGGTCCGATTGCGGCGCAGAATCCCTTTCGCCTGGTGGAAGCGACGCTGTCGTATCACCTGCTGGGCCACGAGATCTCTCTGGGCAAGTCGGACGCGTGGCTTGGGCCGGGAGCGGGCGGCGCGATGGCGTGGTCGAACAACGCTGAGAATATCTATTCCTTCCGCATCAACCGAGTTGAACCGCTGCGTATCAAGGGACTCTCGCGCTATCTCGGCCCGGTGCGCTACGACTTCTTCTACGGCAGTCTGAAGGGCCACACCGATCCCAACGACGACTGGGTTCACTCCGACATGTTCAGCTTCCAGCCGACGGCAAACTTCCAGTTCGGCTTCCAGCGGACGGTGATCTTCGGCGGCAAGGGGCATGAGCCGGTGACGCTGCGTACCTTTCTCAAGGGCTTCTTCGACACCAACGATACGGCAGCGGGAGAGAAGCTCTCGCGCAACGATCCTGGAGCGAGATACTCGTCGTTCCACTTCTCCTACCGACTGCCGTTCGTGCGCAATTACCTGACGCTCTACGCCGACTCGGAGGCGCATGACGACCTGACTCCGGTCTCTGCGCCACGTCGCGCGGCGTATCGTCCGGGGATCTATCTCTCGCAGTTTCCCGGGGCGCGACGACTTGACCTTCGCGTCGAAGGCGTTTCCACCGACTGCTCCACTTTGGTCTGCCTGCACGGCAGCAACGAGTACAACGAGAATGCCGTGCAGAAGCAGGGCTACACCAACAAGGGCGTCATTCTGGGAGACTGGATCGGGCGTGAGGCCAAGGGTGGTCAGGCGTGGCTGACCTATCACCTCTCCGGCGACGAGTGGGTGGACGTTGAGTATCTATACAAGAAGACTCCCAACGACTTCATCCCCGGAGGCACGACGCAGGGCCAGTTTCGCGTAGACGTGGTGAAGCGGATTGGCAGGCAGATCGAGGTCAACGGATGGTACCTGCATGAACGCTGGGTCGCGCCACTCTACATGGCTGGAGTGCAGAACAACAATACCGTAACCGTGCAGGTGACGTTCTTTCCTAAATTGAAGACAAAGTCTCCGTAGTTGCGTGGGCAGGCTTGTCGGGTGAGGTTGATGCGAATGGATATGTGGACACATATTGCGATGGGGCGAAAGTATGATGGTCGCAGGAGAGTGTTGCCGATGCGATTGACGTTGCGAGCGGTTGGCGGTTTGATTCTGGGTCTGTTGCTGGTGACGGGTTGCAGGCAGTCGAACAAGGCTGTGCCTGCTGATTCCAAATCCGCCGGACAGTGGGACGCTGGAGCGAGCGGGTTGAAGACCTACCCGATTCGCGGCAAGATCGTCAGCGTCGATGCGGCCAAGGGAATGGTGATGCTTGACCATGAGGCCATCCCCGGATTCATGGACGCGATGACGATGCCCTACAAGCTGAAAGATGCGTCGGTGGCGAGTACGCTGCACCCCGGCGACCGCATTACAGCGAAGGTGTTGGTTCGTGAGACGGCGGACGGCGACGAAGATATGCGGCTGGACGAGATTGTGGTGACGGCGCAGACGCGGCCCAGCTTCAAGCCAGCCGGCGAGGTTCATATTCCGACCGCAGGCGACGTGGTTCCCAACTTTAAACTGGTCAATCAAGATGGACAGACGATTCATCTGGCGCAGTTCAAGGGACGCGTGTTGCTGCTCACCTTCGTCTACACGCGCTGTCCGTTGCCCGACTACTGCATCCGCATGAGCCGCAACTTCGCCCAGATCGACAAGGCGTTGGCGAGCGATGCGGGGCTCTATGCGAAGACGCATCTGCTGACCGTCAGCTTCGACCCGACGCGCGATACTCCCGCAGTGCTGAAGAGATACGGCGAGACGTACATCGGCGAGGACTCGGCGGCGAGGTTTGCGCACTGGGATTTTGCCGCTCCGTCGGGCAGAGAACTCGACGCGATGACGCATTTTTTTGACGTTGGAATTTCGTCCGGAGACGGTGGGCTGCTGAATCACTCGATGTCTACCGCGCTGATCGGCAAAGATGGCAAGCTGCGAGCCTGGTACGCGACCAACGAGTGGACTCCCGCAGAGGTTCTGGCGGCGATGAAATCCGCTGCCGCAGCCTGATTGAACGAGTTGGACTGCTCCGTCAGGCACATCAAATTCAAGCTATTCAAAGGAGAGGCACGCAATGGCAAAGATAACCATCGGTTTCGGAGTGGTTTTGAGTGTGCTTGGCGTATGGGGATTTATGGCGTCGGGAAATA
>JARLFY010000001.1 GCA_031296325.1 Acidobacteriaceae bacterium
CCCAAGGGGATAGATTTTCGTGGTGCGAGCGAAAAGCAGATTCCTCCGCTGCGCTGCGGAATGACAAACAAAAGGCTGCGGAATGACAAACAGCAAGCACAACTGCAATCACAAAAGAGCTATATGTCGATACGGCCTAGAAAAGAAGCGAAGGGTGGGAGGTAAAACTGCTGGCCTGTCCCTACTTCCCGCCGTCGCGCTGTCCACTCTGATTCGATCTCCACGGTCCTGCGCTACTCGAGGATGCGGGCGACTAGGTCGTAGTCGTGGGACTCGGTGATCTCGGCGCGGTAGAAGGTGCCGGGGACTAGCGTATCGTGCGGGCCGAAGTCGTTGACGTAGACCTTGCCGTCGATCTCCGGGGCGTGGCTCAGGGTGCGGCCCTCCCAGAGAAGTTCGGTCTCCTCACTCTCGCCCTCTACCAGTAGATCGACCTCGCGGCCCACCCACTCGGCCTTGGCCTTGGCGCTGATCTTCTGTTGCAGCTTCATCAGGCGGCGACGGCGCGCCTCGATGGTGCGCTTGGGAACCTTCAGCGCGGCGTCGAGCGAGAAGGCCGCCGCGCCCTCTTCGTCCGAGTAGCCGAAGACGCCCAGCCAGTCGATCTTTGCCGCTGTAATGAACTCTTCGAGCTGCTTGAAGTCCTCCGCCGTCTCGCCGGGGTATCCGACGATGAACGTACTGCGCAGCACGATTCCCGGAACAATCGCGCGGGCCTTGGCGAGCAGGCGCAGAAAGACCTCGGGTGTTCCTCCGCGCTTCATCCGCTTCAGGACGCTGACTGATGCGTGTTGCAGCGGCACGTCGAGATACTTGGCGATCGTCTCATGCCGAGCGATGGTCTCCAGCAGGCGTGTCGTCACCTTGTTGGGATAGGCGTAGAGAAAGCGCAGCCACTTGAGTCCGGGCAGCACGGCCACGGCGTCGAGCAGCGTGGCGAGTCCGTCCTTGATGCCGAGGTCTTCACCGTAGCAGGTGGTGTCCTGGCCGATCAGGGTGATCTCGCGAACGCCCTGCGCGATGAGTCGCTCGGCTTCGGCGACGATGGACTCCACAGGCCGCGAGCGGAACTTGCCGCGCAGTTGGGGGATGATGCAGAAGCCGCAAGGGTGATCGCAGCCCTCGGCGATCTTGATGTAGGCCGACGATTTCGGTGTGGTCAGGATGCGCGGCGTCTCGTCGCTGTAGAGATACTCGGGCAGAGCGGCGGTTGCGCCGTCCCACTGCTCGCGCGAGAATCTGCCCTGCCGCTCGCGCAGATCGCCCTCAGCGCGAGACTGAGCAATCTGCTCGCCGACCTCGCTGGGGTGGGAGTGTTGGTGGACGGCGCTGGGTGCGCGGCTGACCAGAATGTTGAAGGGCGAGGCTGCGTCGGTCGGCGCGGCGGGCGCGGTCAGTCCGGCGGCGGCGAGGATGTCTTCCAACTCGCCGGTGCCGACGACGGCATCGACCTCGGGAATGTTGCGCTGAATCTCGTCGCGGTAGCGCTCCACCAGGCAGCCAGCGACGATCAGCCGTTGCGCCTTGCCTCCGTTGGCGACCTTGTGCTGCACCATCTCAAGAATCGCGTTGACCGACTCCTGCTTGGCCGACTCGATGAAGCTGCATGTGTTGACGACCAGAATCTCCGCGTCCTCGGCGTGTGGGGTCAACTCGCCGCCCGCACGGTCGAGCAGGCCCATCATCACCTCGGAATCTACCAGATTCTTCGGGCAGCCCAGCGAGACGAATCCCACCTTGGGACGCGAGGATTCCTGCGTCACGGGTAGGGAGGAATTCTTGTCCACGGGCGGCGGGTTCACGGCAACAGGAGCGGGCTTGCGAGATGTTTTCGGCACTCTTTCATGGTAGCAGTGCGCCGACGTTGCGGTTGCAGGAGCATCCCACAAAAAACTGCGCTCTGTCGTGTCTTTAGGAGACGACAGAGCGCAGCTTTGGGGTTGTAGATGAGCTTCGTTATACCGGCATGGATGCGATGGGCTTTATGATCTTGCTGGTTTTTTCAGAAGAGGACTTAGCGGCAGTGGCCATCATATCGACAGCCATCGGGATCGCCTCCTCATCGGAGACCTGAGGGAAGTAGGCGTTGTTGAAGTACTGCGCCAGCATTCGGTGAGTGTTGAAGAAGATGCCGTTGACCCCGATGCAGTGTTGCTGCATGCGGGCCCATGCGCTGGGCTTCTGGTAGAGCGGCGCGATCATGTTTTCCAGCTTGTCGTAGAGGCTACAGGACTCGCCTTCCTCGGTGTCGGCCCGCTCGATGGCCCAGCCGGTGACGTTCTCGGCGCATCCTTCGACCCACCAGCCGTCCAGTACGCTGAGGCTGGGGACGCCGTTGAGCAGCGCCTTCATCCCCGATGTTCCCGAAGCCTCATACGGACGGCGCGGCGTGTTGACCCAGACGTCGACGCCTTGGGTCAGCATCTCACCCAGCTTCCAGTCGTAGTTTTCCAGATAGAGGATGGTGACTCCCATCGGCTCCAGCGTGGCTGCGGCTTCGAAGACCTCGCGGATCAGTCCCTTGCCCGCGCCGTCGGCTGGGTGAGCCTTGCCGGCGAAGAGGATCTGCAATCCGCCGATCTTCTTCGCGATTTTGGCCAGACGCTTGGGATCCTGAAAGAGCAGGCTGGCGCGCTTGTAGGTCGCCACGCGACGGGCGAAGCCGAGGGTCAGCACGTTGGGGTTGAGTTGCTGTCCAGTGCGGCGGAAGACCTCGTCCAGCAAGCGCTGCTTGTTCTTGACGTGGCAGTTGGCGATCTTGGTCAGCGAGACGCCGTAGATCGAGCGCAGGTACTGATTGTCATGCCGCCACTCGGGAATCTCGACGTCCAGAACGTCCTGTAGCGGTTTGGAGATCCACGTTGCGGCATGAACGCCGTTGGTGATCGAATGAACTTTGTAATCCGGGAACATCTCCTGCGAGACCTTGCCGTGCATCATGGCAACCCCATTGACGTAGCGCGAGAAGCGCAACGCCAGGTAGGTCATGTTGAGCATTCCGTTGTGCAGACAGCCGAAGCGCTGGATGGTGTTGCCGCGCTCTCCGCCGAGGACGGAGAACATCTGATCGGTGCCGAACTGGTCATGCCCCGCCGGAACCGGCGTGTGCGTGGTGAAGACACAGAGCTGCGCGACGGCGGCGCGATCCTCCTCGGTGGCTGTTTCGAGGGAAGCGCCGTTAAGCCGCTGCTCCAGCAGACCGATGCCGAGCAGTGCGGCGTGGCCCTCATTCATGTGGTGAACCTCGGGCGTCATGCCGAGAGCCTCCAGCAGGGCGATGCCGCCAAGGCCAAGGATGGCCTCCTGACAGAGGCGATAGTAGGTGTCGCCACCGTAGAGATGGTCGGTCAGATGACGATCATAAGGATCGTTCCCCTCAAGATCAGTGTCCAGCAGAAATACGGGAATAATGTGGCCCGCGACTCCAACCACGTCGAAACGCCATGCGCAGATGGAGATCTTGCGTCCCTGCATGACGATGCTGACGGTCTTCTTTGCACTGGGAAGGGTCGTCTCCGGCGACCAGACGACGTCGGTCTCGGTCTGCTGGCCAACGGCGTCCAGATGCTGCTCGAAGTATCCGCGGCGATGAACCAGAGAGACGGCGACCATCGGTGCGGCGGTGTCTGCGGCGGAGCGAAGCGTGTCTCCGGCCAGCATTCCCAAACCACCCGAGTAAGTCGGAATGGCGGGATCAAGGGCGATCTCCATCGAAAAGTACGCTATGCGACGCGTCGATAGATCGGGACAGGCAACATCGAGTGCGGGAGAAGCGGAAGTCGTCTGGCTCATAGTGGATCGTCCTTTTAGATTAACCTTATTTAATGTGGTTGCGAGTTCAGCGCTGGGGTTAGGCAAGCATTAGTTTGCTCACATAATAAGTCTATCGAGCCAGAATTGGCCTGTCTATCGACTTTAGTCGGTTGCGCTGGATTTGCGGGTAGTGTATTTATATAGCCGCGAAGCTCCCATCTCGCAAGCAGGACGAAAACCAAGGGGAAATCCGCTCCTTCCTCCTCAGAGTAGAGGCCGGGTCAGGAATCCGAACTTGGCCGCAAGACCCAGCACGGCGGCCAGCACGAAGGCCGCTCCCGTCCACGGGCCAGAGGTGCGAATGCGCTTGCGCAGAGCTTCGATCAGCAGAAGCAGCACAAACAGAAGAGCCATCAGAACGACGCCATCCCAGATGAAAATGCGGGTTCCATCGGGAGTAACCGCGAGGACTCGCTCAAGGTGAAAGGGAGGGAAAAAACTGCCCGCTGCAAACGTCAGGAAGAACAGCACAAATTTGCAAAAGGTGTAAAAGGCTTGCCTCATCGGAATCGCTCCTCGAAATATTTTCTCTGGATCACTTGCTCGTTCTTCGACCATAACGACCAGTTCCGCGACTTGACGAACTACGCCGAAAAGACCGCGCATCTGCATGGCGCAGCGGCAGCGCTGGGCAGCGGATTACCTGCCTACAACTATCCTGCTCCAGCCGCCTTCGTATACAAGATCTTGCTCCATCCATTCCCCAGTCAAGCGGTTCGTGGATAACCTGCCTGCGACATTTACACGGAAATCGGCATGCGTCTCTTATATAGTACAGAGAATTGTTTGATTGGTTCGGAGCGCCCTTTCAATATTCAATGAACGCAGCAACCACATCCATCTCTATGAAAACAGCGAAAATTCAGGATGCGCAACAATCTTACTTCCCTGCGTTGGATGGTCTGCGTGCATTGGCATTTCTGATGGTCTTTGAGCAACACTATATAAATCTGCCGTGGGGCTGGAGCGGGGTAGATATATTTTTTGTTCTATCCGGCTTTCTGATTACCGGGATTTTGTACGACAGTCGCGAGCACCCCTATCGGATGCGCAACTTCTATATACGGCGGACGCTCCGCATCTTTCCTGTCTATTACGGAGTGCTGTTACTGCTGTTGATCACCTACCCCATGTTTCGCTGGGACTGGAGTTGGAAGTGGCTGCTGTGGCCTGCATATCTGGGCAACTTCTGCCGTGGAATTCACCCCTTGATCGATCAATTCCCGCTACAGTTACTGGCTGACTTTCAGATGCGGAGTCCTGTCTACCCCAACTTAGTACTCTGTCTGGGGCACTGCTGGTCGCTGTGTGTGGAGGAACAGTTCTACCTGTTCTGGCCGTGTGTGGTCTTCTGGATTCGAGACAGAAAAATGCTGATGGCGGTGTGCCTGTTTTTCTGTGTACTGTGCCCGCTGATGCGTGTTGTCTGCTTCCATACGATGCCGCAATACATGCTGGATCAAGAGGTGCTGTATCGGTGGACACCGTTTCGCGTCGATGCACTGCTGCTGGGCGGGTGGGTTGCGCTGGCGTTGCGTGGGCCTGTATCCGACCGACTGCTGCAAACGGCGCGTGTAGTCGGCGGAGCGTTCTTGGTCGCAATTGCGGTCGTACTGATGATTCGTTTGCGGCACAAGAATCAAGGTTTTCTGCATCCAGCATGGCAACATACATGGGGTTCGACTCTGGTCGATCTGTTTGCCGCCAGCTTGATCGTAATGGCGCTACAGCCGGGGACGATGGTCTATCGCCTCTTCAGCCTGCGTCCGCTACGCTGGCTGGGAGGAATCAGCTACGGGGCATACGTCTTCCACGACATCCTGCATCAGCGGTACATGAGCTCTGTCACAAACTTCGTCGCGGATTCGCGGGGATTTGTGACGGCGGCGTTCGGACTGGGGTGCACGATAGTACTGGCATGGGCCAGCTACCGATGGTTCGAGACGCCGTTTATCCGACTGAAGGATCGCTGGACCCGGCAGGCGAATTCGTCTGAAGATCTGGATCAAGAACCGGAGACAGAGTGCGAGTCAGCGTAGAGAGGCTGCTAGCGTGATCTTCAGATCTTCTGTATGCGCTGAACGTCATGGACTCCGTGGACGCGGCGTAGTTTGTCGACCAGACGATTGAGGTGGCGCATATCGACCGTCTCGATGACGAAGTCGACCACTGCATCGCCATCTTCGGTGGCCTCGGAACTCGATGAGCGGATGTTGGTTCCCTCGTCGGAGATGATGGCGGTGAACTCCTTGAGCAGGCCAGCGCGGTCGTCGCAGAGAACGGTGAGCTTGACCGGGTAGGTCTGCGCCTTGGGCGCGCCGACATCTCCCGCATCGCCGGGGATTGGAGCCCACTCGACCTGAATGCGACGATCCGACTCGTAGAGCAGGTTCTGCACGTTGGGACAACTGCGCGCGTGAACCGCAACGCCCTTGCCGCGAGTCACATAGCCGATGATCTCTTCGCCGCGGATGGGGTTGCAACAGCGCGCACGATAGACCAGCAGGTCGTCCTGCCCTTCGACCTGTAGCGACTCCGAACCCTTGCCAAAGAAGACGCGTTTGACTGCGTCCGACATTTGGTTGAGCGTATTGCCGACGACTCCCTCGGCTGCGGCTGGCTCGGTGGAGATCGTCGAGCCGGGATCCAGCTTGTTGAGGATCTGGCGGGCGGAGTATTTGCCGAAGCCGATGCTGGCCATCAGCTCGGCCTGCGAGGTGAGGCCGTACTCGTTGGCGATCTTGTCGTAGTCCGCCTCGCGATACCTCGATAGCGCGATCTTGTACTTGCGCGCCTCGCGATCCAGCAGCTTGCTGCCGATCTCGACCGCTCGCTCGCGCTGATGCTCGTTGAGCCAGTGCTTGATCTTGTTGCGCGCGCGGGAGCTCTTGGTAAAGCTGAGCCAGTCGCGGCTGGGCGCGTGGCCGGTCTGGGTGGTGATCTCGACGATGTCGCCGTTGCGCAGCTTGGTTCGCAGCGGAACGATGCGTCCGTTGACCTTAGCCCCCACCGTGGCGTGGCCCACCTGCGAGTGGATCGCGTAGGCGAAGTCGATGGGGCTGGCGTCCTTGGGCAGAACGACGACCTTGCCCTTGGGCGTGAAGGTGTAGACCTCCTCCGGGTACAGGTCGATCTTCAGCGTCGACATGAACTCGTTGGGGTCGCTCATCTCGCGCTGCCACTCCATGAGCTGGCGCACCCAGGCCAGACGCGCCTCATCCTTGGCGCTGACCGTGTCGCTGGCCTTGTACTTCCAGTGCGCGGCGATGCCCTCTTCGGCGATGCGGTGCATCTCTTCGGTGCGAATCTGTACCTCGAACTGGTGGCCGCCCGGAGCGATCAGCGTGGTGTGCAGGCTCTGGTAAAGATTGGGCCGAGGCATTGCGATGAAGTCCTTGATGCGGCCAGGAACGGGGCGCCAGATCGAGTGCAGCAGGCCGAGCAGAGCGTAGCAGTCCTGCACCGATTGGCAGATGACCCGGACGGCCAGCAGATCGTAGACCTGATCGACCGGAATCTTCTGGTCGATCAGCTTCTGCTGGATCGAGTAGAGCCGCTTGATACGCCACTCCACGCGACCCGGAATCTTGTGTTCGGCGAGTTTATCTTCCAGCTCTTTGACGACGCCCTGAAGGAAGGTTTCGCCCTCCTCGCGCAGGGATTCAATCTGCTTCGAGAGCTGCTCGTAGCCGATGGGATCGGTGTAGCGAAAGGCCAGATCTTCCAGTTCTCCGCGCAGCTTTCCCATGCCCAGGCGATGCGCCAGGGGAGCGTATACGTCGAGCGTCTCGCGGGCGATCTTCTGCTGCTTCTCCGGCTTCAGATGCTCCAGCGTGCGCATGTTGTGCAGGCGATCGGCCAGCTTGATGATGACCACGCGGACGTCGGTCACCATGGCTAGCAGCATCTTGCGGATGTTCTCGGCCTGATGATCTTCGCGATTGGCGAACTTGATCTTTTCCAGCTTGGTAACGCCCTCGACGATGTGCGCTACCTGCTCGCCGAAGAGCTTCTCAACCTCTTCGGTGGTGACGTCGGTATCTTCGACGGCGTCGTGCAGCAGTCCTGCGGCGATGGCGGTCGAGTCCATCTTGAGCTCGGCCAGAACAATGGCGACCTCCAGCGGATGTACGGCGTATGGCTCGCTGGAGGCGCGTTTCTGGCCCTCATGCTGCGCCAGACAGAACTCCCAGGCGCGACGAATGATATTGAGATCGTCGTTGGGACGGTTCTTGTGGATCTCGTCGAGTAGATGCACGAACTTCGCGTCCATCTCGCTGATCTTGGCCGCGCTTGATCCGGCAAGATGACTCGCGGAGGACATCTCAACCAACTCTGGAAGGTCTATCGATTTCTCTTTCCGTAGCGTTTTTTCCTGCGCCGGACGCGCAGATTTCTGCTCAGACGAGGGAGCCAATGCGTCCGCACGCTCGCTGCCGGAGCACGTCGCATTGGAGTCGAAACTCTTCCCTTCAGCGCTCGAAGGTGCGGGCCGACCGGATTCTTCCGGTGCCGCTGGAGTGATTGCCATGAGTCATTATAGAAGGCGCAAGGAGTTTGCCGGAAAAATCCTGCGGCTAGTTCTGCGTCTCGACAACATCGTCGGGCAGAATCGTGGCAGGTTCATGTTGTGTCATGATGCAGAACTCTCGTGCTGGGCGAGGCTGGCACGAACGCGGTGCATGGTGTCCAGGTAGTAAGCGAGGTTGTGGATGGAGTTGAGCGTGGCTCCCAGCGGCTCCTTGGAGACGAAGAGGTGGCGCAGGTAGGCCCGCGTGTAGCGCTGGCAGGTCGGGCAGCAGCATCTCTCGTCGATGGGGCGTTGATCTTCGGCGTATTCCACGCGCTTGATGTTCATGCGGACGGTCGAGCCGGTCTCGCTCTCGCCCGGTTCGGCGTGGCGGAAGAGCAGTCCGTGGCGAGCGGCGCGCGTGGGCAGAACGCAGTCCATCATGTCGACGCCCATGTTGGCGTACTCCTCGATCTCGTCCGGGTAGCCAACGCCCATGACATAGCGCGGCTTGTCGGCGGGCAGAATCTCCAGCGTGCGAGCGATCATCTCTCGCGTGACCTCGCGCGGCTCGCCGACCGCCAGACCTCCGATGGCGTAGGCGTCGAAGTCCATCTCCACCAGTCGCTCGGCGGATTCGCGGCGCAGATCGGGATACATTCCGCCCTGCACAATTCCAAATAAAGACTGTGTGCCGCCGGTCAAGCGTTGTGAATTCCCCCCATCGCGATACGACTGCGATGAGTGGGGTGCCCGATCGAAATGCGGGGATTCTTCGCTCCGCTCAGAATGACAATCGGGGGGAGTCGGGATGGTTGCCCAGGGGACTTCGTGTTTGTGCTCGTCGAAGTAGGCCTTGGAGCGCGCGGCCCAGGCATGGGTCAGGCCCATGGAGTCGCGGGTGCGCTGCCAGGTGGCAGGCGTCTCGACGCACTCGTCGAAGGCCATCATTACGTCGGCTCCGAGGGCGATCTGCACCGCCATGGAGTGCTCCGGCGAGAAGAAGTGCTTCGATCCGTCCAGATGCGAGCGGAACTCGACGCCATCGTCGGTGACCTTGCGCAGCTTGGAGAGGCTGAAGACCTGAAAGCCTCCCGAATCGGTGAGCATCGGGCGCTGCCAGCTCATAAAGCGATGCACTCCACCGGCGCGGCGGATCAGCTCGTGGCCGGGGCGCAGGTAGAGGTGATAGGTGTTGGCGAGGATGATCTCCGCGCCCGCGCCATTCGTTCCGAGCCGCTCCAGCGTCTCCTGCTGCACGGCTTTTACGGTTGCTGCGGTTCCGACCGGCATGAAGACCGGAGTCTGCACGGTTCCATGCGGGAGATGCAGTTCGGCGCGACGACCGCCGCTGCTCGATGTTGCGCTGACTTCAAACGTGAGACCCATCTATTCAGTATGCCCGTTCGCGCGGGGTTACTGCTCGACGAGGGCGACGGCCTGGGCGACGCTCAGGTCGTTGGCCACGCGGATGAAGTTGCTGTGTTCGACATGCTGCTTCCGGTCGACAGACTTGAAGAAGATCACTCTACCGTCGATGTTGGCGTCGACCTGCGTGGTCTTCCAGTCGGGCTGGCCCAGCCGGTCGCGCGTGGCGGAGAAGCTGCTGCCCGCGTGGATGACGGCAAGCAGTCCGTAGCCGATGCTGACATCCGCAGGCAGACGGGCCTCGATGTGATGCAGACGCAGCGCGGTGGGATCGATCAACATGGTACCCATCATGTTGTGCAGTACGCGCTGCTCAATCGACTGGGGGGCGTAGTCGGGGTTGGGCTTGAAGTCGATGCGCAGAAAGCCTCCGTCTTCACGCGGCTCGCTGAAGAGATAGGCTCGGGGAGCGAACGCCAACATCCGCCGCAGATGGGCCTCGTCGTCCTTGATCGCCTGCGAATGCCTCTGAAAGGCGGTGGGGTCGGCGACGATGCCGGCGAGTCTGCCGCGCTCCTGGGCAATGCGATCCGGACTCAGCGGCCTGCCGTCCTCTTCGAGCAGCATGCGCACCTTTCCCGCATCGGTCTCGACAACCTTCTCCGTCCACAGATGTCCTCCTGTACGCTCGGATCGCTCTTTGCATAGGTAGGCGTAGTGATCCTTATGCAGCGCCGCCTGATCCTCGTTTGCCACTAATTTTTCCACGATCTGTTTTGCAGAGCCGATCTGCGACACTGCTACGGTCGGCGCGCAGACCCCGCTAAACGGCCAAGCCAGCATCATGCAGAGCATGGACGAAGCGGCAACCCGATTGATCTTTCCCACGCAGATTCCCTCCAATTTGCCAATCCTTGACGTTATTCACCCTGTGCAACCTGCTCAGATATATGGTCTGCCATCCTCCTTGCAGTCGTCAAACAATCAGGACAGTTGCAAAAATCAACTTCCCGACGCCTCTATTCTTACTTCGAGCTGCGATTCGGCGACGCTCCGTGGAGCGAAGAGCGTCTCTAGTGGGCGGAACAGTCTGTGTGTGTATAGCTCGACTTTGCGCGCGAATACTCAAAGGCGCAGGTCGCGATACCATAAGGACAGCCATGATCTTTGTTATAGACAACTATGACTCGTTTACCTACAACCTCGTGCAGTATATGGGCGAGCTGGGCGCGGAGATGCTCGTCCGCCGCAACGATGAACTGACTCCCACCGAGGTTGAGGCGCTCAAGCCCTCGCACATCCTCATCTCGCCGGGGCCTTGTACGCCGGAGGACGCGGGGATCTCGATTGAGCTGATCCGCCACTTCGCGCGTCTGGCGCAGGCGGGCGGGCCAAGGGTGCCGATTCTGGGCGTGTGTCTGGGCCATCAGTCGATTGGCGCGGCCTTTGGCGGCAACGTCGTTCGCGCTCCCAAGCTGATGCATGGCAAGACCAGCGAGGTGGAGCACGACGGCAAGACGATCTTTGCGGGCATCGCTTCGCCGATGACCTGCACGCGCTACCACTCGCTGATTGTGGCCGAAGAGGGATTGCCTAAGGAGTTGGAGGTCTCGGCGCGGACGATGGAGCCGACGGGAAGCATCATCATGGCGCTGCGCCACCGCGAGTTGCCCATCGAAGGCGTGCAGTTCCATCCCGAGAGCGTGTTGACCGTCGAGGGCAAGAAGATCATCGCAAACTTTCTGAAGATGTAGGCTGGATGCATGAGGCTGCGAGTTCTGAAAGATCTCTGCCGATGGTTCGGAGTGTCGCCCCGCGAGCGAAATGCGGGGATTCTTCCCCTGCACTTCGTGCAGTGTCAGAATGACAATTCTAAAAATGGCTGCGCTCAGAATGACAATGCCTTTTTATGCCAGAGCAATTTATGCCGGAGCAAGAGGAGGCGCGCTCTATTTGTGTGCGTGTTGCTGTTGACGCTGGTTCCGGCTAACGCGCAGCAGTTGATTGGCTACGTCTCCACGCGCGACGCGGAGGTGACGGGCGCGAAGGATGTGGTGGACGGCAAGATCGTGCTGGCGGGTTCGGCCAGCGTTACGGCGAAGGATCATACGGCACCCATCACGCTCAGTCGCGGCGGCATGGTGCGCGTCTGCCAGACCAGTTCGCTGCATCTGGCGGAGAGTCGCGAGATGATGGTGGCCGCGCCGCTGTTCTTGTCGCTGGATCGCGGAGCGATGGAGATTCAGACCACGGCGACGGCGACCGACGTGGTGATGACTCCCGATCTGCGCTTCACCATGCGCAGTAAAGGGCCGCTTGACCTGCGCCTGCGCGTGGCTACGAACGGCGATACCTGTGTGGAGAATCGCGGGGCGAATGCTCCGGTGATCGAGGCCTCCGACCCATTCAGCAATGCGCTCTACGAACTGCATGCGGGGCAGCATGTTCTGTTTGAACACGGCAGTCTGCGCGAGGTGGTGGATCAGGAGAGTTCGCCCTGCGGCTGCCCGGATGCAGCGGGAGTATCGATCGCCGAGGCTCTGCTGGCGCCGGGAGCCGCGCAGCATCCCTTTCCGGAGGCGATCAGCGAGGGGCTGGCTCCGGCGGCGGAGGTTCCGCAGGCCGCGCCGGGAGAGGCTCATCTACAGGTCAGCGACACGTTGAGCTTCGACGCTCAACCCAGCAATGCGGCGGAGGAATCGTCCGCTGGAACGTCGGCGACTCCTGCCGCCGCGCCGCGCAAACATGATCTGGTGCATCTGGTCGGACGCATGTTTCACCGGATATTTCGACGCGGATAGAGCCTCTCGTCATGGGGTGTCCCGTCGTCGTTATGAAGGAAAGCAGATTCCTCCGCTTCGCTACGGAATGACAAACAAAAGAGCTGTGGGGTGACAATTTATTTTTGGCCTACAGCAATTTCTGACGCATTCAAGTTGGATGGGATCGAGTTATCTGGAGGCGAGCGACTGGCTAGCCTTCCACGCCTTGGCGTACTTCCAGCTTACGTAGACCGAGTGGTAGAGATGGAAGAGAAGCCCCTCGCGCCCGTCCAGAAATCCGCCGCGCAGGATGTAGTTGTAGAAGAAGGTGAAGAGCGGATTCAGAACCGTGTTTGCGACAAACGCCGGAAGTGAGGCGCTGGTCTTGCCGCTGCGCAGATAGAGCGGAATGGTGGAGGTGCTGTAGCTGCTCATGTGCTGGATGTAGATCTCCAGCGTCAGGTACTGCGAGTGCAACATGTGGTTCTTCAGCTTGCCGGTCTTCTCGGCGGTCTTGGGAGTGGCATGCGGCTCGGTGTTCTCGGCCAGGCGGGCGGTGCCTTTGCGGAAGAGGCGCAGCTTGCGGTCGGGGTAGAGTCCGCCGTGGCGCATCCATCGGCCAAAGATATTGTTCAGCCGAGGCACGGTGTATCCGTTGAAGCTGGGATTGCCGGCGAGAAGCGACTGAATCTCTGCGGCAAGCTCGGGCGCGACCTCCTCGTCGGCGTCGAGGTTCAGAATCCACGGGCCGGAGCATTTGTCGAGCGCGGAGTTGACCTGCCCTCCGTAACCCTTCCAACTCTCCCGGTAGACCTTGGCTCCGAAGCTCTCGGCGATCTCAACGGTGCGATCGGTCGATCCGGAATCGACGAGGATAATCTCGTCGGCCCAGGCAATGCTGGCCAGAGTTCGTGCAATATTTTCGGCTTCGTTCATCGCCACAATCGCGACGGAGAGGGACTGCATCTATTGGACCGCCTGTTCTGAACAGAGTCTCTGAAAACCTTTTACAACAACATCCTAAAGCAGTTTCAGGGATGGCGTATGCCGTCATCGAACGACGAACAAGCAGATTCCTCCGCTTGCGCTGCGGAATGACAAATAATCAGGGCCTACAGCCATTTTAGAAATATTGCAAAGCTGCGCTCTTTCAAAACAAGGACTTGTGCAGGCTTTCCCCGGATGAAAATGCTTTGCTGTCATGACTGTTGCGGATGGGCGTTTGGGCCACTGCAAGCGGTAATATAAATAGATGCCAGCTTATCGTTCACGAACCTCGACCCACGGACGCAACATGGCGGGAGCGCGCAGTCTTTGGCGTGCAACCGGAATGCAGGACGGCGACTTCGGCAAGCCCATCATCGCCATTGCCAACTCTTTTACGCAGTTTGTTCCCGGCCATGTCCACCTGAAGGATCTGGGACAACTGGTTGCGGAAGAGATCGCGCGCGCGGGCGGCGTGGCCAAGGAGTTCAACACCATCGCCGTCGATGACGGCATTGCCATGGGGCACGACGGCATGTTGTACAGCCTGCCCTCGCGCGAGTTGATCGCCGACTCGGTGGAGTACATGGTGAACGCCCACTGCGCCGACGCGCTGGTCTGCATCTCCAACTGCGACAAGATCACGCCGGGAATGATGATGGCCTCCATGCGCCTGAATATTCCGACGATCTTCGTCTCCGGCGGGCCGATGGAGGCGGGCAAGATTCTGCATGGCGGCAGGGTGAAGTCGCTGGATCTGATCGACGCCATGATTCTGGCCGCAGATCCCAAGGCCAGCGATGCCGATGTCGAGGAGTACGAGCGCTCGGCCTGTCCTACCTGCGGATCGTGTTCGGGAATGTTTACGGCGAATTCGATGAACTGCCTCAATGAGGCGCTGGGTCTTGCGCTTCCCGGCAACGGCACCATCGTCGCCACCCACGCCGATCGCAAGCTGCTCTTCCTGCAAGCGGGGAGAACCATCGTCGAGTTGGCCAAGCGTTACTACGAGAAGGACGATGCTTCGGCGCTTCCGCGCAGCATCGCGACCTTCGAGGCCTTCGAGAACGCCATGACGCTGGACATCGCGATGGGCGGCTCGACCAATACGGTGCTGCATCTTCTGGCCACCGCGCAGGAGGCCGAGGTTCCGTTCACCATGGCCGATATCGACCGGCTCTCGCGTCGCGTTCCGCACATCTGCAAGGTCGCCCCATCGTCTCCCTATGTCCATGTCGAGGACGTGCATCGCGCCGGCGGAATCTTTGCCATTTTGGCCGAACTGGATCGCGGCGGACTGCTGCATCGCGAGACCCTTACCGTACACTCGGCCACGCTGGGCGAGGCCATTGACCGGCTGGATGTAACGCACGAAGTTGCGCCAGAGATCAACGAGTTCTACCGCGCAGCGCCCGGCGGCATCCGCACCACGGTCGCCTTCAGCCAGAGCGCGCGCTACCCCGAACTTGATGTGGATCGCGCTGCCGGAGCCATCCGCGACGTGGCACACGCCTTCAGCAAGGACGGCGGTCTGGCTATTCTCTACGGCAATATCGCCGAAGACGGCTGCATCGTGAAGACGGCGGGCGTCGATCCGGCACACCTCACCTTCACCGGTCCAGCGCGCATCTTCGAGAGTCAGGACTCGGCGGTCGAGGCCATTTTGGGAGACAAGATCGTTCCCGGAGACGTAGTCCTGATCCGCTACGAAGGACCGCGCGGCGGCCCGGGAATGCAGGAGATGCTCTACCCGACCAGCTATCTCAAGTCCAAGGGGCTGGGGAAGAGCTGCGCTCTGATTACCGACGGACGCTTCTCCGGCGGATCCTCCGGACTTTGTCTCGGCCATATTTCACCCGAGTCGGCTGAAGGCGGCTCGCTGGCGCTGGTGGTAGAGGGCGACACCATCGAGATCGATATTCCCAAGCGCATCCTGCGCGTCCATCTCTCCGACGAGGAGCTGGCCAAGCGTCGCGCGGCGATGGAGGCCAAAGGCGCAGACGCATGGAAGCCAGCCACCCGCGCCCGCAAGGTCTCGAAGGCTCTGCAAGCCTACGCGGCCATGACCACCAGCGCGGCGCGCGGCGCCGTGCGCGACGTCAGCCGCATCCAGAAATAGCACCACCGCAGTTTAAATCTGAATAACTCCACGAATTGGGTGCCCCATCTTCGCCGCAGTTTTATCGCGGCTAAGGTGGGGTTTGGAGTTGTGAGTGCTCTGTTTATCGCGTCTTTGTTTTGGAGCGTTTTCAGCAACGACGTAGAGTGCTGTAGCGCGAAGAAAACGCAGATCCTTCGACTCGCGCTTTGCGCTCGCTCAGGATGACAATTTTGGGGGATGCTCACGCAGGATGACAATGTCGTAGGATGCTCACGCAGGATGACAATTCTCATTTCTCTATAGCAGTAGTGAAAATAGCAAGAGTGAAAATGCTCCAAACGCTACAGAAGCAGCAAGCCCACGGGCAGGCCGCAAACTTCTGCGGCATGGTCGTGGGCTTTGCTCTTGTTGCGATGCTGGATGAGTCTACTTCTGCGAGGCGCGGAACTTGCGCACGATCTCGAGGTACTTGGCCGCGTCGGCGGTGATCGTCTCCGGGTGTCCCTCTTTGATGGCCTTGGGGTTGACCAGATCGGATCCGACGCCCAGAGCAAAGGCTCCGGCTGCGAGGAACTCCTCCGCCGTGGCTTGCGAGACGCCGCCGGTGGGGATCAGGTCGAGCTGCGGCATGGGAGCCTTCAACGCCTTCAGGTACTTCGCTCCGCCCATGGCGCTGGCCGGGAAGACCTTGACCACGTCCGCGCCCGCCTGCCAGGCCGTGATGACCTCGGTCGGGGTCAGCGCGCCGGGAAGTACGGCGACGCCGTAGCGGTGGCACATCTCGATGGTCTTGACGTTGAGCGCTGGGCTGACGACGAAGGTTGCGCCTTCGAGAATGCAGATGCGCGCCGTCTCGGGATCGAGCACAGTGCCTGCGCCAACCAGAATGTCGGGACGCTCTTTGGCCAGACGAGCCATCACGCGGATTGCTCCGGGAACCGTCATGGTAACTTCCATGACGTTGACGCCGCCGGCTGCAACTGCAGTGGCGAGTGCGATGGCCTGATCTTCGCTATCGGCGCGTAGAACCGGCACAAGACCGATCTCGCGAAGCTGATTGATTACGGTTGCCTTATCCATTTCTTCTCCTAATAAAAATCCTGTGTTGTGAGAGGACGCCGGAATAATTCTTTGACATTCCCTCGGGGGCTAAAGCCCCATTGATTTTGCGCTCTAGCGGCGGGACTAAAGCATTTCCGGTAATGGTGTAGACCATAGCAGCGCGAACAAAATGCGGGGATTCTTCGCTTCGCTCAGAATGACAACTCCTTCTTGGTCTATGCAATTTGGAAAATGCTCTGAAGTCCCGCCCTTTCAAGACCCCGATTGCGTCGAAACGCAGATTGTGGTGCGACTAGCGCTGAACGCGCGCCCCGCCGCCCTTCATGGTGCGCAGAACCTCGTCGATGGTGGCCATGGTGGTATCTCCCGGCGTGGTCATCGCCAGAGCACCGTGAGCGCAACCGCAGTTGACGGCCCAATCCGCACCCTTCTCGTTGAGGAAGCCGTAGATCAAGCCGGAAGCGAAGGAATCCCCGCCGCCGACGCGGTCGAAGATCTCCAGATTCGGCATGGGCCGCGCCTCGTGGAACTGTCCCTCGTAGTAGCAGACCGCGCCCCAGTCGTTGACGCTGGCCGTCTTGGCGTTGCGCAGGGTCGTGGCTACCGCGCGGAAGTTCGGGAAGGTCGCAACGGCCTTCTCGATCATCTTGCGGAAGGAGCTGGAATCCAGCTCGCCGAGATCCTCTCCCGCGCCTTCGATCTGGAAGCCGAGCGCAGCGGTAAAGTCCTCTTCGTTGCCGATCATCACGTCGACGTAGGACGCCAGATCGCGGTTGACCTCGGTTGCCTTGGCCTTGCCGCCGATTGACTTCCACAGCGAGTCGCGGTAGTTCAGATCGTAGCTAATGATGGTGCCGTACTTGCGCGCCGAGGCCATGGCCTCCTTGGCAACCTCTGCGGTCGACTCGCTCAATGCGCAGAAGATTCCTCCGGTGTGCAGCCAGCGAGCGCCTTCCTTGCCGAAGATCTCGTCCCAATCGATCTGTCCGGGCTTCAACTGGCTGACCGCCGTGTTGCCGCGATCCGAGCAGCCCAGCGCAGCGCGCACGCCAAATCCACGCTCGGTAAAGTTGATGCCATTGCGCGTGGTGCGGCCAACGCCGTCGTACTTCACCCACTGCACATGCGACTGATCGACGCCGCCCTGTAGCATCAGATCTTCCAGCAAGCGGCCCACGGGATTGTCGGCCAGCGCGGTCACAACGGCGGTCTTCAGACCGAAGCAGCGACGCAGTCCGCGCGCGACGTTGTACTCTCCGCCGCCCTCCCAGGCGTTGAACTGGCGCGCCGTAGCCACGCGCACGTCACCCGGATCGAGCCGCAACATGACTTCGCCCAGGCTGACCAGATCCCACTTACACTCTTCCTTCTTGCGCAGAACAATACTGTTTTTTCCGCCATCCGCCATTGATCGAAAGCTCCTTATTGATTATTCCGGGTTAATTATTAAATTAATCTCTTGGTCGAATTGATTTGCGATTCCATCGAATCCCTGTTTAAAGCGATTTAGCGATGGGGTAATGATTTGCGCTACGAGCAAAATGCGGGGATTCTTCGCTTCGCTCAGAATGACATTTTCCAAAAGAAAAGTTGGCTGCGCTCGAAATGAGAATGCCTCAGTATTAGATCAACTATGGTTTAGCGAAGTTCGCGCATGGGGATGCCATCCATGTCGTCGTAAGCCTGATTTTCTCCGCCCATGCCCCAGCAGAAGGTGTAATTCTTTGACCCGACGCCGGAGTGGATCGACCAGCCGGGAGAGAGTACGACCTGCTTGTCGTGCATGATGATGTGACTGGTTGCATCGGCGGGACCCATCAGGTGAGCTACGAACTGGTCTGGCTCAACGTCGAAGTAGAAGTAGATCTCCGAGCGGCGATTATGGGTGTGCGAAGGCAGCGTGTTCCAGTTGCTGCCCGGAGCAAGCATCGTGAATCCCATGACCAACTGGCAGCTCTGGATGCCGTCGCGATAGATGGCCTTGTAGATCGTCCGTTTGTTGCAGGTTTCGAGCGAACCAAGTTCGAGGCCCTTAAGGTCGGAAAACTTCACCATCTTGGTTGGGTATTCCTTATGCGCAAGATAGCTCAGGAGGTAGAAAGTAGCTGGAGTTGAGGCTGACTTACTGGTAAAGGTGATCGACTTGCTACCGCGACCGACATAGAGGCAATCCAATTTATCTAAGTCGAAGCTGACTCCGTCGACGACGACAGTCCCTGCGCCGCCGGTGTTGAGAACGCCAAGTTCGCGCCGCTCGAGGAAGTATTCGGAGCGCAACTCAGCGGGCGTCTCCAGCGTGAGCGCGCTGGTGGTCGGAACCGCAGAGCCAATGACGGCGCGATCCAGATCGGTATAGGCCAGATCAATGCGGCCCGGCGTGAACAGGTCATCCAGTAGGAACGTCTCGCGCAACTCGGCGCTCGTCATCCGCGCGTAACGCACGGGATCTGCCATCTGAAGAAACTTCATAGCTCTCCTTCTCGGATCCGCAGCCAGTCAAGCCAGCGCAGAGCCTTTGACTCCATTGTATCGGAGTGGTTCGACCAAAACAGGTGACGGAAGGCACAGTCGCGCTTGTCTCTCCGTCGCCGAGCGGCTCCCCCCATTCCGCAAAATGGTTGCTCGGGTCGCGGCGACAGCGTAAAGTGATCTTACTATGTCAAATATTCTCGACTCCTTCCGCCTCGACAACAAGATCGCCCTCGTCACCGGCTCTGCCGGCGGAATGGGCGCAGCCATTGCAATCGCCCTCGCGCAGGCCGGCGCCACCGTCGCCACCCATGACATTCGTCCTCCGGCCGACACGGTCGCCACCATCGAAGCCGCTGGCGGCAAGGCCGCAGCCTTCAGCGCCGACCTCTCCGACACCTCCGCGCCGGAAAAGCTCTTCGCCGAGGTTCTGGCCAAGTTTGGTCGCGTCGATATTCTGGTCAATAACGCTGGAATCATCCTGCGCGAAGACGCCGTCAACGTTCCATTGGCCGACTGGCAGAAGGTCATCCAGATCAACGAGACCGCCGTCTTTCAGCTCTCGCAGCTTGCGGGTCGCGACATGATGAAGCGCAACGCTCCGGGCAAGATCATCAGCATCGCTTCCTTGCTCAGCTTCCAGGGCGGCATCCGCGTTCCCTCCTACGCCGCAGCCAAGGGCGCCGTCGCGCAGATCACCAAGGCTCTGGCCAACGAGTGGGCGGTCAAGGAAATTCAGGTCAACGCGATTGCCCCCGGCTACATTGCCACCAACAACACCGCACAGCTTCGCGCCGATCCAGAGCGCAGCAAGGCGATCCTCGACCGCATTCCGGCGGGACGCTGGGGCGAAGCCACCGACGTCGCTGGCACGGCGGTCTTTCTCGCCTCTGGTGCCGCCGACTACATTACAGGCCACGTTCTGGTCGTCGATGGCGGATGGATGGCGCGCTAAGCGTCTATCGCAATCCGGCGAGACTCTCGTCGCGCGAAAAGTCGTACAAAGAAGAGCCGGTGTGGATTCACTCCACCCCGGCTTTTCTTTGCCCAAATCCAACAGCTAACTCGTTTGGCATCCTTTGCATCTGAATGGCGCAGAGGATTACTTCCATGCCCGATAACTCTCACCAACGAGCCGCCGAATATCACAATCGAGCCGCCGAGTACCACAATCTAGCGGCACACGCTCACTCCACGGCCATAGTCTCGCACAACAGCAAGGGCAACCTCACTGCCCACGAGCTATCGCGTCAGGCGCACGAGTACTCCATTCGAGCCCTCGAAGAATCGCACAAGACTACCAGAGAGCACAGTGAATCAAAGCTTGAAGATGGCATGCATTGAGACCTCGAGAGGAGGGTGACTCATAAATTCGCGGTGTAAATCGCCAGACCAAACAGGCTGTAAAGCTCCGGGAGTAGCCTGATCCGTGGATCGGTCAGCAAGCACTCCTTAAGTTGCTTCCAGCAAGGCTCCCAGATTGAGGGGGCGGGTGACCATTGCGATCTCTCCGGTCTCCGTGCGCGGCCACTCCTCGCTGGGACGATCCCAGTAGAGTTCGACTCCGTTGCCGTCCGGGTCGCGTAGGTAGAGAGCCTGACTGACGCCGTGATCTGCCGCTCCGTCGAGTCTGACGCCATGCTCGTTCAGCGACTTCAGGGCCGCACCCAGATCGGCCCGCGTGGGGTAAAGAATCGCCAGATGATAGAGTCCGGTCGAACCCATTGGCGGCGGCGATCCTCCTGCACTCTCCCAGGTGTTCAGCCCGATGTGGTGATGATACCCGCCCGCCGAGAGAAACGCCGCCGAGTTCCCCAGCCGCTGGGTCAACTCGAAACCCAGTACGCCGCAGTAGAAATCCAGCGCACGATTCAGGTCCGCAACCTTCAGATGTACATGGCCAATTCGTGTTCCCGCCGCAATCGTCATGCAGAATCAGATGCAGCGGGCCGGGCCTTCGATTCCGCCAGTTCTCAGCCTGCCAGCGTCAGCCCGCGAGGACGCTGCGAACCGCTTGCTCCATCTCGTCGATTGTGAGTGAGCGGATGCATTGCTGTTTCCTCTCGATGCAGGTCTCCAGTCCGCAGCCAGAGCAGTCTGGCCGGTGGTAGACGATCTGGTTGTGCGTGCCCGGAGGAAACCAGACTCCCGGCAGATCCCGCGCGCCGAAGACACAGACGCAGGCGACTCCCTGACTGGCTGCCAGATGCTTTGGTCCAGAATCCGGACCGAGGAAGGCCGCAGCGCGGGAGAAGACCGCAGCCGATTCGCGTGGGTTCAGCCGTCCGGCCAGATGCAGCGTTGTTCCCGCCCAATCCTGCGCGGCGTAGTCGCAGACGGCAGAGTCCTGTTTGGCTCCGGCCATCACCAGCGCATAGGAGGACGAGTAGCTGCGCGAGAGCCGCGCCAGCAGAGTGCGCCAGTTCTCCTGCCCCCAGTCGTTGGACAGCATCTTGCATCCCGGCGCGCAGACGATAAACGGCCTGTCTGCCAGCGGAGCGAGAGCTGATTCGGCGGCTGCGATCTCGGCTGCATTCAGGCGCAGATCCCAGTTGGCCAGATCGTCCGCGTGAGCTTCGCCCAACTCTGCGATCATTCTGGCCAGCCGCTGTGCCTCCGGCTCGTAGAGTCCGGTCGTAGCATCGAATCGACGCTGCAACTCCTGCTCGCTGGGAACCCCTACGATCCAGCGCGCTCCGCTGGCAAGGCGGAGAAAGGTACAGATTCGGCGAACGATCTTTCTCGGCCGCAGGGGCATGAGATAGACGATCAGGTCGGGACGGAAGCGGCGAATCTCGGTCGCCAGTCGCAGCAGTTCGCTGATTCGCCTCGTCCCCACGGTGTAGCGCATGTAGCCTTGAATTAACTCGGAGCCGTCCAGAATTGCCGCCGCCGTCGGAGCCTTCGCCTCAACCGGGAAGTTGGTTAGCAGGACGCGCTCGGCCTGAGGAAAGCGGCGCGCGATCAGATGGAAGCAGGGCAGCGCAACCATCGTATCTCCCAGACTGCCCAGGCGATAGATCAGAATCCGGCGAATACTGGAATCGGGGTACAAACTGCTTCTCCTGCGGCTTTATATACTGCTGAGGCTAAATCAAGAACTCTTCGGAATGATAGATCGTTGTATTTCGTTATAGGTCGGGCCTTCAGCCCTCAGTCTCTGTGCTGAACATTTACCTAGGGCTGCGCCCTAGGCCGTATCGACATATAGCTCTTTTGTGATTGCAGTTGTGCTTGCTGTTTGTCATTCCTCCGCTACGCTGCGGAATGACAAACAAAAGAGAGGCAACAGCAGCGTCACAAAGCAACGTGTATATGTCGATACGGCCTAGGCTGGTATAGAACGGGCCTCTGGCCCTTGGTTTAGTGTCGTGGATTAAGGACTCAGGACATTGCGGGCAAAGTCCTCACATATTTGTCAGACCGTGGCGCATGGACTCGTTGAAGCTGGGTTTAATGAAGGCGAGGGTCTGCGCCAACTGCGCGGTGTAAAGCTCTTTGCGCTCCATCAGCTTGGCGGTGGGGGAGGCGAACTCGGCATCGTCGGCGATGCGCAGCAGGCCCTCGACGGCCAGTTCGGCGACGGACTTGCGCAGATCTTCGACCGACGAGTTGAGGTACTGCGCGTCGCGTGGATCCAGCAGCCAGACCGGGTCGCTCGCGCCCAGAACTCCGGAGAGCCAGAAGAGTTTTCCGGCGAGAAAGCCACGACGCTGCTCCTCGGTCGTGTCGTTGAAGCTGAAGGTCTTGGTTCTCGGACTGTAGAATCGCGTGGTGAGCGATACGGGCTGGCGATTTCCACTCTTGACCAGTTCGAGCTGCCCCTGATCCATCGTCTTGCGCACGGCGTTGAAGACGAAGCTCTCGGCGAAGGGTTGCTCGGGCGCGGGCAGCACTTCGCGGAAGGTCACGGTCATCGAGGCGGCGACTCTGGCGTGCAGCAGGTTCTCACCGCCGTCCTCCAGACGTACCTCGCCGTGGACGATCGAGGTGTCGGCACCGGAGGTTGACTCATGGAAGGGCCAGCCAAACTGTCCGAAGCTGAGAGGGATTCCATGCAGCGTCAGGAGGCAGTCCGGGCGAGGATTGCGCAGGCGCCGGGCCGATTCGGCGAGGTAGGTGCGCACTCCGTCCTTCAGGTCGGGGCGACCGAACTCGAAGCGCTCGCTCAACTCCAGAAGCAGCGTTTTCTCGTCGCTTGGAGCGGAGACGCCGGCGAGCGCCAGAAGAAACTTCGCTGTTCCATCGCTCTCTTCGGGACTGCTTGCATCGCTGCCGTCAGCCTCACTTGAAAGCACTTCCAACCCCGCCGCCCGCGCCGCCGCCTCCACCTGTATCGCCAATAGCTCACTCCGCATAAGCCCGTCCCCCTGATCCTGCGCGTCGTAGATGACGCAGTATCCTCCACCGTACCAGAAAGCGTCGAAGCAGAGGAGGATGAACTGCTATGGCGGCAGGGAAACTCTGCGAATGAGGAACTTGATGCAGCGCGAGCGTAACTTTTTTCGGGAAACCGCGTCTGAATAGCATAGGCTCTACGGTATTGACCTGCGCGCTGTGGAATGATGCTCTGGAGCATTTCGGGGAATGGCGTAGACCGTAGTGGAGCGAGCAAAAAAGCAGATTCCACCGCTTCGCTGCGGAATGACAAACAAATTTGCTGTGGAATGACAAACAACGCGGAGCAGTGGGGCGTCTGAGGAGCGAAAGCAAGCGACTTCGGGATTTCGAAGTAGGGCTTCGCAAGTGTTACGGAATCAGTAAGCTGGATACGCGCGGATGGAGTGCTTGACAGTTTTTTGGAACGGATTGTGGAGGTTGGTATGAAGCGGAATTTCTTACGTCAATTGAGTTACGTGGCTCCAGTGGTTTTGGGTGGAGTGCTTGCCTGGAGTGCGTCTGCGATGGCTCAGACTACTGCGTCAGCAGCCAGTGCGATTCCCGACGCGCAGGTGGAGGCGGGAGTCTTGAAGGTGCTGGCTAAGGCCCCCGATCTGGCCAACCAGTCCATTACCACCACTACGGTTTATGGGGTTGTGACCCTGAGCGGCACGGTCGAGACCGAGGCGCAGCGGGTTGAGGCCGAGACTCTGGCATCGAAGACCAAGGGAGTGCAGAAGGTCGTCGACGAGTTGACGTTGGGCAACGAGAATGCGGTGGCTCCGTCGGGCGCGGCCGCAAATCCCAGCTCGCCGGAAGACGCGAATATGGCTCCAGCGCAGAGCGCGGAGCAGGCCCCGGTTGCGCAGGGTTCGCCGGAGTCTGACAATACGGAGCCAGCGAATCCGGCGGAAACGCAGGGCTATCCGGCTGGAACGCCAGGCTATGGGCAGGGTGCGCCGGCATATCGCCAGCCGCCACAGGGGTATAGCGCCTCAACTCAGCCCGTTTATGGCGGGCAGGAGGCTGGATTGGCGGTGACGGTGCCAGCCGGAGCGTTGCTGCGCATGCGCATCAATGAGACGCTGACCAGCGCCAGCGCCAAGCCGGGCGATCCCTTCGACGGCATTATCGTGAACGACGTTGTGGCGGGCGGAGCGGTGGCGATTCCTCGCGGAGCGGCGGTTCATGGAACGGTGGTGAGCGCGAAGAAGTCGGGCGCTCTGGCCGGACGCGGCGAGCTTACGCTGCAACTGACGCAGGTGGCGTTGGCGGGCAAGACCTACCCGTTGCTCTCCGACGTCTGGGGCCGTAACACCGGCGACAAGTCGGTTGAAACGGTGAACAAGACGGCGGGCGGAGGAGCCATCGGCGCACTGTTTGGCGCGGCGGCGGCGGGAGGCAAGGGCGCGGCGATCGGCGCAGGAGTCGGCGCGGCGCTGGGTCTGGGATCGGCTGCGGCATCGGGCAATGGGCAGGTCTTCGTGCCCTCCGAGGGACTGCTGACCTTCCATCTGGCACAGCCAGTCACCATTATGACGGTCTCGCAGGCGGAGATGGATCGGCTGTCGCAGGGCGTTCCGCAGGGAGCGCGTCCGCAGGTTATTCGGCGACGCTATCCTGCGCCGTACTATGGCCCGTATCCCTATCCTTACTAAATGCAACACACTTCAATGCGCGGCGCCGAGTCAATTCGGCGCCGCTTTTGTTTTGGCCGAATGATAACCTGATCTGTTCGAGCCAGCTTCCAAGTCGTACAGCGGCTCTGCTAGCATTGCGTCCGAGATGAAAACCTTCGATTCCGCCCGACGCGATCTATTGAGACTTAGCAGCATGGGACTCGCCGCCTCTGCCATACCCGCCATCGCCGCTGCCCAAAGTGGCGGACACACGTTGCATGGCTCGGCAAGCCCGTTGCTCTTCGATGTGCGCAACTATGGGGCGACGGGCGACGGCAAGACGATCGATTCGCCCGCCATCAACAAGGCGATTGATACTGCTGCGGCTGCGGGGGGCGGAACGGTTGTATTTCCCGCAGGAAACTACGTCTCGTTCTCAATTCGTCTGAAGAGCAAGGTGCATCTTTATCTGACTCAGGGGGCGACGATCATTGCAGCGGAGTCTCCGCTGCCGGGGCAGACGACCGGCTATATGGGCGGAACGTACGACGCCGCCGAGCCAAAGACGGCGTGGGACAAGTATCAGGACTACGGCCACAACCACTGGCACAACTCGCTGATTTGGGGCGAGGATCTCAACGATGTCTCGATTACCGGGCCGGGACTGATCTGGGGCAAGGGATTGAGCTTCGGCTCGGGGCCTGCCAAAGCGCCGGCCAGTGCGGGCGGATCGGGGCCGGATACTGAGGCGACTACGATCAGGACTTTGACTCCGGCAGAGGTTGCGGCAAGAAATGCTGCGAGAGGACGTCCGCGTGGAAGCTATCCGGTTTATCAGGCGGAGCAGGCGGGCGTGGGCAATAAGGCCATCGCGTTGAAGAATTGTCGTAACGTGATTCTGCGCGACTTCTCCCTTCTGAAGGGCGGACACTTCGGAATGCTGTTGACCGGAGTCGACAACCTGACCATCGACAATCTGGAGATCGATACCGACCGTGACGGGATGGACATCGACTGCTGCCAGAACGTACGCGTCTCCAACTGTACGGTCAACTCGCCCTGGGACGACGGCATCTGTCCCAAATCGAGCTTCGCGCTGGGCTACAACCGGCCAACGCGGAACGTCACGATTACGAACTGCTTTGTCAGCGGTTGCTACCAGCTTGGCACGGTACTCGACGGAAGCTACAAAAAGTTTGATGGAACGACCGATCACGGCAAGATCGGTGGCACAGGGCGGATCAAGTGCGGCACGGAGTCGAACGGCGGATTCATCAATATCACCATCTCGAACTGCGTCTTCGAGGGCTGTCAGGGCCTCGCTCTGGAGACGGTCGATGGCGCTCTGCTGGAAGACATTGCCGTCACGAATATTACGATGCGCGACGTCATTAGCTGCCCGATCTTTCTGCGGCTTGGCGCACGTCTGCGCGGACCGAAGGGCGCGGGCGATCAGAGTACGGTGGTGGGAACGCTGCGGCGAGTGCTGCTGTCGAACATCACAAGCTACAACACGGCGGCCAAGTTCGGCTCGAATATCACGGGAATTCCCGGCTTTGCGGTCGAAGACGTGAAGATTGCCGATGTCTACGTCCAGCACGTCGGCGGAGGAACGGCGGATCAGGCGACGATCGAGGTGCCGGAGAAGGAGCGCTCGTATCCAGAGCCGGGGATGCTAGGCACGCTGCCCGCGCACGGCTTCTACTTCCGCCATGTCAATCGGCTGGAGATGAGCCACGTCGAGGTACAGCCCGCAGCGGCGGACGCGCGCCCGACGATCTATCTGGACGACGTGCATCGTGCGGACTTCTATGCGATCACCGCGCCAAGTACGCCTGCGGCCTTCTCGATCAACAAGTCAACGGACGTACGCATTCGCATGAGCCGTGCTGCGGAGGATTTCACCACGCCGTAATTCGCGACGAACCCGCTGGGCCTGTTAAGATAGATGGGAATTGGTGCGCGACCGTTGATGGCCTGCGTGCGTAAAGGCGGGCGCGGATTGCTCTATTGGCTGCTGTATCAGAAGCTGTTTCTCTACTTTCACGTCTTCCGAATCTTCCGGTACCTGACGTTTCGCACGGTCTTTGCGAGCCTGACGGCGCTGCTGATCGGCATGCTGATTGGGCCGTTTGTCATCGAAAAACTGCGCGAGTTCCAGATTGGCCAGTATGTGCGCGATGACGGCCCGCAGAGCCACCTGAAGAAGGGCGGTACGCCGACCATGGGCGGGCTGCTGATCTGCATCTCGATTCTGGTGCCGACGCTGCTGTGGTCGGATCTGTCGAACCCGTATGTGTGGATCGTGATGCTATCGACGCTGGCCTTTGGCGGAATCGGATTCGCCGACGATTACCTGAAGGTTGTGCGCAAACAGAGTCAGGGTTTGACCGCGCGGCAGAAGCTGGGGCTACAATTTGCCTCCAGCGGAGCGGTGGCGGTGGCTCTGGTGGCGATGGAGAATCGGGAACTGTACTCCACGCGGCTGGTGGTTCCATTTCTGAAGAACTTTCGCCCGAACCTGATTGTTGACAGCATGCGGCATATCCCGCACATGAGTTGGCTGGCCTTCTTTCCCTTTGTGATCTTCGTAATGCTGGTGATTACGCTGACCAGCAACGCGGTGAACCTGACCGACGGGCTGGACGGGCTGGCCATCGGCTGCACGATCATCGCCGCCGGAGCGCTGGCCGTTCTGACCTACGTCTCCGGCCACGTCGTCTTTGCCGACTATCTAGAACTACAGCGCATGCCTCTGGTCAGCGAGCTGACGATCTTCTGCGGAGCGATGGTCGGAGCCTCCATCGGCTTCCTCTGGTACAACGCCCACCCGGCTGAGGTCTTCATGGGCGACGTGGGATCGCTGGCACTGGGCGGCGCGATTGGAACGGTCGCCGTCATCATCAAGCAGGAGTTGTTACTGCCGTTTATCGGCGGAGTCTTCATTCTAGAGGCCGCCAGCGTAATGCTTCAGGTGGGCAGCTATAAGTTGCGCCACGGTAAACGCATCTTCAAGATGGCTCCGCTGCACCATCACTTTGAACTGCTCGGCTGGAGCGAGTCGAAGGTGATTGTAAGATTCTGGATCATGGCGCTAGTCTTTGCGCTCTTCGCCCTGACCACGCTAAAGCTGAGGTGAGACAAACGCTGACCACGGATGACACGGAGGAACACGGATTAGAGCAGTATCATCATTCCTGTAATGCCTCAAAGGGTTGTCATTCTGAGCGCAGCGAAGAATCCCCGTATTTTGTTCGCAGCACGATACATTACGCCATTACTGAAGATGCTCCAAGGGGAGCTTATGCAACTCGAAGACGAGCCTGTAAAGAAGCACTACTCGATATGGTCGATTGCAGGGATGTTCGCTGCTGTCGGGGTCTTGGTGACGGTTTTTATTTTTGGATCAGGAATCTCACCTATTCTGTGGGATTTTGTGTGTCGGCACTCTGACGTGATGCTTGTGCTCTGTCCTCCGTCTATTGTGAGTATGGCGATGGACCACATCCATGGGATGGAAGAGGCTGAGATTGTGGCCGTGATTGCAGTTGAAAACTCTGCCCTATATTTTGTAGTTGGACTCTTCCTTGCGATCCTTTGGAAGACCTTTCAACGATTTTCCGCGAAACGGGGAATAGATGGAACTGAAGAATAAACGCGTGTTGGTGGTGGGGCTGGGGAAGTCCGGCAAGGCGGCGGCTCTGTTTCTGCAGGAGCGAGGGGCGCGGGTTACGGTCTCGGATTCGCGCAGTGCGGAGGCTTTGGCCAGCGAGATTCCCGATCTGCTGGATGCGGGCGTGATGGTCGAGACCGGCGGGCATGGGTTGATGACCTTTCGCAAGCAGGACTTGATCGTCGTCTCGCCCGGTGTTCCGTACGACATGCCGGAGTTGCAGCAGGCGCGCACGCTGGGGTTGCCGATCATTGGCGAACTGGAGTTGGCTAGTCACTACCTGCGGGGGAAGGTCGTCGCGATTACCGGGTCGAACGGGAAGACGACGACGACGTCTCTGCTGGGGAAGATCTTCGCCGATGCGGGTAGACCTACGCTGGTCGGCGGGAATATCGGGACGCCGGTAATCGACCTGATTGCGGAGAGCATTCGGCTGAGTGGCGGGGAAAAGCAAGAGCAAGAACAACCGCAAGAGCAAAATGCGGGGATTCTTCGCTCCGCTCAGAATGACAATGTAGATATTAACGGGGATGCGGCAACGGTTTGGAGCATTCTTGAGGTTTCCAGCTTTCAGTTGGAGACGGTGGTGACGTTTAGCCCGCACATTGCGCTGGTTCTGAATATTACGCCGGACCATCTGGATCGGCATGGAACGTTTGAGAACTACGCCTCGATGAAGGCGCACATCACGGCGAAACAGACTGCGGAGGACTTCTTCGTGCTGAACGCCGAGGACAAGCCGACGCAGATGCTGGCGGCGTTGACCAAGGCGCAGGTCTACTGGTTCAGCAGCAAGCGTCCGGTCAAGCAGGGCGCGTTTGTCCACGGCGAGAGTGTGGTCTTCCTTGCGCGCGAGGGTGCGTGGCCAGAGCCGGTGATGCCGGTGGCGGAGATTCCCATCAAGGGCGCGCACAACGTGGAGAATGTGTTGGCGGCGGTCTGTGCGGCGCGGCTGGCGGGGATCTCGTCGGAGTCAATTCGCGCTTCGGTGGCGAGCTTCAAGGCGGTCGAGCATCGGCTGGAGTTTGTGGCCAAGGTGCGTGGCGTGGACTTCTATAACGACTCCAAGGCGACCAATGTGGATGCGACGAAGAAGGCTCTGGAGGCCTTTGCGGGAGGCGTTCACCTGATTCTGGGCGGCAAGGACAAGAACTCCGACTACACCGAACTGGCCGAGCTGATCCGCGCGCGGGTCAAGACTGTTTACACAATTGGTTCGGCGGCGCAGAAGATTGAGCGGCATCTGGCGGGAGTCGTCAAGATAGTCTCAGCGGGTACGCTCGAAGTCGCCGTGAAGACCGCCGCCGCGAATGCCGTGGCGGGCGAGGTCGTGGTGCTGGCTCCGGCCTGCTCCAGCTTCGACCAGTTCACCGGATACGAGCAGCGCGGGCGCGTCTTCAAGGAGTTGGTGAAGGGGCTTGCTTAGACAAATACAGCAGGAGATGCGGGGAGCATGGCGAAGCGCGTAGGTGTCGACAAATGGCTCTTCGGAACCGTGCTGTTGCTGGTCCTCTTTGGACTGGTGATGGTCTTCTCCGCCTCGGCGGTGATGGCCAAGGAGACGCTCGGCTCGCCGTATGCGTTTGTGGCCAAGCAGGCGGTGTGGGCGTTGCTGGGAATGCTGGCTCTGACTGCGCTGATGCAGGTGGACTATCGCTGGTACAACCGTTACCCGGTGGTGGTGGTCTCGGTCTCGGTGACGACCGTGCTGCTGCTGGGCGTCTTCGCCATGCATGGGATGAACGGCGCGCATCGCTGGATCCGCATGCCGGGAATCACGCTGCAACCCTCCGAGCTGGCAAAGCCGGTGCTGGTACTCTTTCTCGCCTACTTTTTGCAGACGCGCATTCATGCGATGGACGATTGGAAGGCGACGATTCTGCCTGCGGTATTACCGTCGCTGCTTTTCATGGCGCTGATTATGAAGGAGCCGGATCTGGGCACGGCGATGGTCTGCGCGGGCGTGACCGGGATGATGCTCTACTTGGCGGGCGCGCAGGTGCGGTACTTCCTGATCGCCGTTGCAGCAGCCTCGCCGGTGATGTACTACATGCTCTTTCATGTGGCCTTTCGGCGGGCGCGCATGCTGGCGTTTGTGAACCCGGAGCTTGATCCCAAGGGCGCGGGATTTCATATTCTGCAATCGCTGATTGCCGTGGGAACGGGCGGCGTGTGGGGGCGCGGGCTGATGGAGGGCGTGCAGAAGCTCTTCTATCTGCCGGAGCCGCACACTGACTTTATCTTCGCCAATGTTTGCGAGGAACTGGGACTGGTGGGTGCGTTGGCCATCGTTGCGCTGTTTGTGATGCTGGGCTATCGCGGACTGCGTGCGGCGGTACTCTCGACCGACCCGTTTGCGCGCTTTCTTGCCTTCGGAATTACGACGGCGATTCTGATTCAGGCCTTCTTCAACATCAGCGTTGTGCTGGCTCTGGTGCCGACCAAAGGAATCACGCTGCCCCTGATCTCCTCTGGAGGAACTTCGGTGTTCATTACGCTGGCCAGTCTGGGAGTTCTGTTGAATATTACGAGAGAGATTGATTGATGGAATCAGCGAGCGAGTTAGCGAGTCAGCCAGTCAGCGAGTCTGCGCTGCGAGTTCTGATTGCGGGCGGAGGTACTGGCGGTCATGTGATCCCGGCGCTGGCGATTGCGCGTGAGCTGCGCGATGTGCATGGCGCGGAGGTGCGCTTCGTGGGCACGGAGCGCGGGCTGGAGACGCGTCTGGTGCCGGAGGCGGGGTTTGCTTTGGAACTGGTGCGCTCCGGGCAGTTGAAGAACGTGAGTCTGGCGACGCGGTTGCGCACGGCGATCGATCTGCCGTTGGGTGCGCTGGAGTGCATGCGCCTGCTGGGCAAGTTTCAGCCGCAGGTGGCCGTCGGGGTTGGCGGATATGCGAGCGGGCCGGGAATGCTGGCCGCGCTGCTGCGGCGCGTTCCGACGCTGGCCTTCGAGCCGAATGCGGTTCCGGGGCTGGCGAATCGGTTGGTGGGCCGCTGGGTCAGCGCGGCGGCGGTCAACTTTGAACCTACGCGGCGATTCTTTCGCAATGCGCATGTTACCGGGATTCCGGTGCGGGCAGAGTTTTTTGCAGTCGGGGAGAAGGACGCTGATGCTCCGCCACGTCTTCTGGTCTTCGGCGGAAGTCAGGGCGCGCGCGTCTTCAACGCGGTGATGCCCCGGATTGCAAAGGCTCTGCTGGAGTACGTTCCCGGGCTGACGATTCTGCATCAAGCTGGTGCGCGCGCGGCTGAGAAGACGGCTGAGGCCTATCGCGCAGGCGGGGCCGATCCGACGCGCTGGCAGGTTGCCGAGTTTCTCGACGAGATGCCGCAGCGCTTCGCCGAGGCGGATCTGATTCTGTGCCGTAGCGGAGCCAGTACGGTTGCCGAACTGGCCGCCGCTGGCCGTGCCGCCGTTCTGGTGCCGTTTCCCGGAGCCGCCGACGATCATCAACGCAAGAACGCCGATGTCTTCGCCGAGGCTGGGGCCGCGCAGTTGCGTGTGCAGGTCGCCAACGATGCATTGATGGAAAGCTATCTGCTGGGCGACCTCTCCGAACTCCTGCTGCATCCGCAGCGGCGAGCGGAGATGGCCGAGCGCGTACGCAAGCTGGCCCGGCCCAATGCTGCACAGGAGATTGCGACGATGGTCGTCGAACTGGCGCATCTGGGCTGACGGGGGCAGGATCTCTGCCCCTTGGCACAACTCCTATCGCAACAGGTCTTCCAGAGTGGTTGAAAGATCGGTCTTTTCGTCACGATACTTCACGATGACCGGGGTGTAGACGCTCAGGCCCATCTGCCAGCCGTATCCGCTGGGGATGGCGCGCGAGCCGGGAACGACCACTGCTCCCTCGGGAATAATCAGCGGCGTCTCGGCGGTGGCCTTCAGGATCGTGCCATGCACGATGTCGTAGACCGGAGTTCCTCGGGTCAACATGGTTCCGGCGGCCAGCACGGCGCGGCGGCGAACAATCGTTCCCTCGTAGACGCCAGTGTTTCCTCCCACCAGCACGTCGTCCTCGATAATCACCGGCGAAGCGTTGATCGGTTCCAGAACTCCGCCGATCTGCGCCGCAGCGGACAGATGAACCCGCTTGCCGATCTGGGCGCAGGAGCCGACCAGAGCGTGCGAGTCGACCATCGTTCCCTGATCGACGTAGGCTCCGACGTTGACGTAGGCCGGCGGCATCATCACCACGCCGCGCGCAACGAACGCCCCCGAGCGGACGGAACTTCCTCCGGGAACGATGCGGATGCCCTCCTCGGGCGAGAAGGTTCGCGCCGGGTAGGTCGTTTTGTCGATGAAGCAGAGAGCTTTGTCGCTGCTCATGCTGGTCAGCACGCCGATACGGAAGCCGAGCAGGATTCCGCGCTTGACCCAGGCATTCACGCGCCAGCCAGTCGGTTCCTCGGCATCCGGCTCGGCCGAGCGCAGGGTTCCGGCCTCCAACGCGCTGCGCAGTTCAGAGAATGCGCTCATCGCATCGTCATCGGCTACGGCGCTGGCTCCGGCGGCAAAGTGCCGCTCAATGCGTGATTTCAGGTCTACCCGTTCGCTGCTCTCGGTTGTCATCATCAGCTCAATTGTAACGGGAAGGCAGGCGTGGCAGCATCTTGACCGTGCCGAAATCGATGACTTACAGCGGTTCCTGGATTACTGTAGGTCGCCTTGTTTGTCATTCCTCAACTCCAATGTTTGTCATTCCGTAGCGAAGCGAAGGAATCTGCTTTTCTTCATTCAACAACGAAATGCACATTACGAGAACTGCTCTACATAAGTGACGGAGTTGCTATGTACGGTCGTATTATTGGAATTTTCTAATAATTAATATAGAAAATTCTGTTGACACAATGAGTTGCACTGCGTACCGTTGCCGTGTCGTTGATTCCAAAATCATGGAGGCACTAAACTGGAACGAACGAACGAACGAACGAACGAACGAACGAACGAAAATACTACTGCTCGTAGTATTTCTTATTACCATGACTATATGGGCGCATGCTCAATCCTCCGGCTCCGCAGGTCAACCCGTTCAAGGCGAACCCATCGCTAGTTCTCCCACTCCTGATCCGACAGCCTCGCCATGTATTGATGCGGGCGATGCGGCTCGCATCTATGCGGATGGTAGTCAAAACTACGCTACTCAATCAGATGACGCGGCGGAGGATGCTACTCAAGCCTACAAAGACGCTAAAACAGCCTCTGACTCAGCACAAACGGCGTATACCGCTTTACCGAGTACGGAGAATGATGCTGCATTGCAGGCTGCGAATGCTGTAACAAATGGTGCAAAAGCGGTTATGGCTGCCGCTACATTTAATTCTGATGCTGCCGACATGCAAGCCTCTCATGCTGAATATTTAGCCGGCGCAACCGAATCTGCCATACAAAATAACAACTATGCCAGTGCGGTAGGATTCGCAAAGCTTGCTGCGGGCGATGCTTCTATCGCTGCATACGATGCCGATCATGCAATCGACGCGTGGACTCCTCCCAATTCGAATTGCCCTTCAAATGTCATGCAGAACGAACCTCTACCGGATCCCGATACCATATGCCCGGAAGATGACTAATAAATACTGAGTCTGATCTCGAACTACATGCGTTTAGCTAGTTGATTATGGATATAGGAGAAATAATTAATATGATTCTGATAAATAATACTCGCAGGTTTATGTCGAGCACTTCCGCAAACTTCCGATTAGCAAAAGAATTCGTCGTATTGCCGCTCCTAATCTTACCGCTATTCCTGATGGCAATAAACTGCTCCTTCGCGCAGGATACTACGACAGCAACTGCTCAGAAAACAACTCCAGCGAAGACGTGGATTGATTTAAGTACCGGACATCGTGTAACACGGCTTACAGGTGAGCCTAACTCCGTTGGCCTATATTTCGATGCTAACGCCTATACTCCCGATGGTTTAGATATGGTCTATACCTCCCATACTGGAATCTATAGCCTTAATCTTTCCACTCAACAGGCAATTCTTCTCGTTGATGGTAAGCAATACATGATTAGCGGAGTTGTTGTCGGGACGAAGACTCGCAGGGTATTTTTCCAGAAATATCTCGATCGTAATGTATATGCGGTAGATATAGATACTAAGAAAGTGACACAGGTTGCCGCGCTTCCATATCGAGCTAATCTCAGTACCGTGAACGCCGATGAGACTCTACTGGCCGGAACATATATTGAAGGATCCGCTCCGGGATATGAGCAATACAAAGCGGAGGCACTACTGGACTCCTCGAAGGAGTTCAGTATAGAACACAGCGCTCACCCTGATGAGCTAGTGGACAAAAATAAAAGCAATGAATCTATAGCGAAAGCTCATGCTGTAGCGACGGAGAAGTACTACGCTTCTCACACGCCCGAGGATATTTTTACGGTAAATATTCAAACCGGACAGATCAAAACAATCTTGAAGGGGACGGACTGGCTGAATCATGTGCAGTTTTCACCGACCGATCCGACCTTGCTGATGTATGCCCACGAAGGCCCATCGCTCAAGGTGGATCGCATCTGGACGATTCGCGCGGATGGATCGAATAATAAATTAATTCGTCAGCGCATGGATCCCTCGGAGATTGCGACTCACGAATTCTGGAGCCATGATGGCAAGACCATCTGGTACGACCTGCAAACTTCGAAGGGAGAGGACTTCGCCATTGGCGGATACAAGGTCGAATCCGGGAAAGAGGTCGCCTATCACATGAATAAAGCGGAAGCCTCGGTGCATTACAACATTTCAACCAACGACAGATTCTTCTGTAGCGACGGCAATGAATCCGCTCACGATAACAAGGCCGGAATTCATGGCCACATGATGCTGCAAAGGGAGTGGATCAAGATCCTTCGTCCCTTCCCGGACGACTCGCTGCACTCAATTCGACTGGTTGACCTCTCCAAGAACGACTACGCCAGAAGTGAGCCGAATGCACGTTTTAGCCCTGACAACAAAATGGTAATCTTCACCTCGAACATGTTTGGCCCCAACTACATATTCGCCGTGGAAGTTGGCAAAGCTAAAGCAGACAGCGCCACGTCAACTTCAGCCTCAAACTAAAGCCAACACGCAGCCCTCGTAAGGCCAACCCCGACACCTCGCGCCGAACTCTGACGCGAGGTGTCGGGGTTGGTGCGTTGTGTTCCGCAGGAGCGTTCGTCCGACTGCATGTTACCGCCGTCGGGCAACTCCACGACTCACTGCGATGGCGCGGAAGCGCTGATTCGATCCCTGTAAGCCAGATCGCCGTCAGGCAAGGTATATTTTTTGCGCTCTCGTTCAACTTTTATGCAACATTGTGCATCTTAGTGGGTATTGACGCATCTTTTATCTATCGTGTAAATCTACATGGTTGATGGGATGCTGATGTTCGACTGAGTCGTTGAGAAATGGGCCCCGTATGAGACTGCGACATATTTACCCCCAAGTTTTCGCTCTCGCCCTGATTCTGGTTCCCGCAACGGTTGGCATGGTTGCGGTGCGCGCCTCTGCTACCTGCCAGCGCTATGTGCGCAACTACATCACGACTCCGGTTCGTAACCGTGTCAGCAAGGTGACAACCGCAGCCTGGGCGGAGTGGCGCGCGAGTCATCCGGTCTGGAAGCCCAGTCCCGCCGTTCAGCGGCCAAAGTATGTAATGACGCGCAAGGAGGCCGTGCAGAAGGTCAATTTTGCCTGCGAAATCGATACCTTTCCGTTAGATATCGATCTGACCCTCACACCACCTCCTCCTGTAGACCTCCCCATTCTGACCGCAACTCAGATTAACTTTCCTGAGCCGACTCCGCCGGTTGTCGCCGAGGTTGTTATCCCGCCCGTTGTTCCGATCGCGTTGACTGCAAATACTCCAGAACCGTCGAGCCTTCTTCTGGTTTCCTCTGGCGTTGCTCTGTCTTTGCTCTTCTGGATGCGCAGACGCTCGACAGGGGTTTAACAATTCTGGGGTGCAGGATCTGACCTTCCCAAGCCGATTGGGTATGGCGTGGGAGTGGTGTATCTATTTAGCCATTTCGGCTACGGTGTAGACTGTCGCGCCATGAGCAGAATGCGGGGATTCTTCGCTACGCTCAGAATGACAAACAAAACAAAAGCAGATTCCTTCGTTTCGCTACGGAATGACAAGTAGATTGGTCCACCCATTCAGGAAATGCTCTAACCGCGCTTGCTCTGGCGGATGCGCGCGACCTCATCCATGCGTTGGGCCAGCAGTCTCTCGCGACCTTCCTGCGTGGGGTGGTAGTAGCGACGACTAGCCAGCGAGGGAGGCAGGCACTCCATATCCGCGACGCGACCCTCAACGTCGTGCGCGTACTGGTAGCCTTTGCCGTAGTCGAGCGACTTCATCAACTTGGTGGGAGCGTTGCGCAGGTGCAGCGGGACGGGTTCTGCGGCGGTGGCCTCGATGTCACGTTTCACCTCGCCGTAGGCCGTGTAGACCGCGTTCGACTTGGGCGCGAGCGCAAGGTAGACGACGGCCTGGGCCAGCGCAAGATCGCCCTCCGGCTGGCCGAGGAAGTGCATCGCATCGCGCGCGGAAAGGCAGAGATTCAGCGCCTCGGGAGCGGCCAGCCCGATGTCCTCGACCGCCATGCGCACCACGCGTCGCGCCACATACATCGGGTCTTCGCCAGCCTGCAACATGCGCCCCAACCAGTAGAGCGAGGCGTCGGCGTCGGAGTTGCGCACACTTTTGTGCAGCGCGGAGATGATGTCATAGTGTTGCTCGCCCTTCTTGTCGTAGAGCAGGACGCGCCGCTGTAGGGCCTCTGCGGCAATCTTTTTGGTGATGCGTTGGGCTGGCTCTTCGGCTGCGAGGCTGGCGGCCACGTCGAGCGCGTTCAGAGCATTGCGCGCGTCTCCGCTGGCGTAGGAGGCGATCGTCGCCAGAGCCTCCTCGTCGGCTGCAACTCCGGCCGTACCCAGCCCTCGTGTCTCGTCGGCCAGCGCGCGCGTCAATAGCGCGACGATCTGCGTTTCGCTCAGAGCTTGCAGGGTGTAGACGCGGCAGCGCGAGAGCAGCGCTGCGTTCAGTTCAAACGAGGGATTCTCTGTCGTCGCGCCGATCAGGCGGATCGAACCGCGCTCAACGTAGGGCAGAAACGCGTCCTGCTGGGCCTTGTTGAAGCGGTGAATCTCATCGACGAAGAGGATGGTGCGCGAGCCGAAGTCGGCAGCTTTTTCGGCCTCGGCCATCACGGCCTTGATCTCCTTGATGCCGGAGAGGACGGCGGAGAACTCGATGAAACTGGACTGGGTGAGCGCGGCGATGATCTTGGCCAGCGTCGTCTTGCCCGTGCCGGGAGGCCCCCAGAAGATCATCGAGGTGGCGTCGTCATGCGCGATGGCCAGAGCCAGCGGTTTTCCTGCGCCCAGCAGATGCTCCTGCCCTACGAACTCATCCAGCGCGCGAGGACGCATCCGCTCCGCCAGAGGACTCTGGCGAGTGCTTGCGGACTGCGCGTCGATGGGTGATCGATCGAAGAGACTCATAAGGTGCGTTCCATCCGAAACGCTTACTCGTACTTGAGCGTTTCGACCGGGTCGAGGCGCGCTGCGCGGTTGGCCGGAACCGTTCCAAAGATCACGCCAACGATCACCGAAGTTCCCAGAGAGATTGGTGCGGCCAGCCAGCCGACGGGAATCTTGTACGGCGTCAGAAGACCAATCGAGAGAGGAATGCCGAGACCGATCAGCGTGCCGATGACTCCCCCGGAGAGCGAGAGAAAGACCGCCTCGGTGAGAAACTGCATGCGAATCTCGCGGCTGGTTGCGCCCAGCGCCTTGCGAATCCCGATCTCGCGGATGCGCGCCTGCACGTTGGCCAGCATGCTGTTCATGATGCCGACTCCGCTGACGATCAGGGTAATTGCGGCGGCCAGAACCAGCACCCAGGTCAGCATGTCGGCGATCTTGCCCATAGTACTCAGAACGTCGGTCAGCGTCTGCGCGTGATAGATGCTGCCGGGCCGATGCCGGTCGTGAATCTGCTTGGTGATCTCCTTCGCTCCCGGCTCGACCATGCTGGCATCCTTCATCTTGAAGAAGATCTCCTTCAGGTTGTCGGTGCCGGTGAAGTAGCGCGCCACCTCGTAGGGGATCAGGATGGTCTGCGCATTGATCTCCGACTGGTCGAAGGTGTCGATGCTCTCGCGGAAGACTCCAGTGATGGTCAGCGGGATTCCGCGGATGGAGATGTTCTGGTCGACGGCGGCCTGCTCGCTGCCGAAGAGCTTGATGGCCAGCGGCTTGTTGAGTACGGCGACCTTGGCGTGTGCGCTGGCGTCCTGTTCGTCGAAGAAGCGTCCAGAGAGAACCACCAGTCCGCGCACGTCCTTATACTGCGGCGAGACGCCCAGCAGCATGGTGTCCTGCGTGATGCCGCCTCCCACGCTGATGCGCTCGTGATCCTCCAGCATGGGCGAGGAGGCCTCGATACCGGGAACCCCATCGAGTACGGCCTGCAAGTCTTCGCGGGTCATGTAATCCGGCGTGCTGGTGTTGTCGGCACCGATGATGCTGCCGCCGCTGTACTGCATCTCGATCTTGTTCGGGCCCAGGCTGGAGATGGTGTCCAGCGCGTACTGCTTTCCGGTCAGCCCAACGGTGACCACCAGAATGATCGAGGCCGAGCCGATGACCATGCCCAGCATCGTCAGCAGAAACCGCGCCTTGCTGGCGCGGAAGCTGTCGACAGCCAGAGAGACGACCTCGCTGAACAGCATGGTGCTGCGTGCGCTTGCCAGCGTCTTATCGAAGGACTTCTTCTTGTGATCTGGCTCTTCCGTGATCGTGGTCGCCATTGCTTGCTCCATTCCTTCGGACGCGTCCCGCGCCTGCCTGCGGCAAATCGTACTTCAGCCACGTCCAACTACCAGCCTATCGCAACAGCGCCAAATTCCGTGTTCTCTGAACGTTTTCGCTAAGGGGGGATTCCATCGCGCTGCGAGCAAAATACGGGGATTCTTCCCCTTCACTTCTTTCGAGGGTCAGAATGACAATTCATCCTGTATTGCCGTAACCGTGAAACTGTTCTACGACGCGCTCTCAATCGACGCAGCGCGCAGGGCTAAAACCTCGTCGAGAATTTTCTCGGCCATCTCGCGCTTGGTCATCTCGGGGATTTCGATTGCTTGCTCTGCCGTGATAAAGCTGGCGGCATTGCGCTCGGAGTCGAAGCCGATTCCAGCGCGCGAGACGTCGTTCAGTACAATCGCATCCGCTCCCTTGGCCTGCATCTTCTTTCTTGCGTGTTCGATGTCGTCGTCCATCTCCGCCGCGAAGGCGACTACCAGCGTTCCTGCGCCTCGTGCCTCGACCACGCCGCGCACAATGTCCTCAGTCGGTTCCAACTCCAGATGTAGCGCGCCGTTGCGGCGTAACTTCTCTGTTCCAACCGTCGCCAGACGAAAGTCCGCGACCGCTGCGGCTCCGATCACCACGGTTGCCTGCGGCAGATGGGCCATTACCGCGCGACGCATCTGTTCCGCGCTGGTTACGGAGAAAAAGGTACATCCGGCAGGAGGATCGAGCGCCGTCGCAGCGCTGACCAGAATCACCTCTGCGCCGCGTTGGCGAGCCGCCTCGGCGAGTGCGTAGCCCATCTTTCCGCTGGAACGATTGCCGATGTAGCGCACCGGGTCGATCGCCTCGCGGGTTCCTCCGGCGGTAATAAGAACCGTCTCCCCGGCCAGATCTTTCTTCTCCGCGTGGGCCGCAGGGGAGAGAACCCGCATGACGGTCTGCGCGATGGCGTCGATGCTGGCCAGCCGTCCCGCTCCGGTCATTCCGCAGGCCAGATAGCCGCTTCCCGGCTCGACGATGGTGACGCCGCGTTTGCGCAGCAGGGCGATGTTCGCCTGCGTCGCCGGATTGTTCCACATGTTCACGTTCATTGCGGGAGCCACAATCAACGGAGCCGTCGTCGCCAGAACCATCGTCGAGAGGAAGTCATCGGCTAGTCCGTGAGCGATCTTGGCAATGACGTGCGCCGTTGCGGGAGCAATCACCAGCGCGTCGGCCCCCCCGGCCTCGGAGATGTGTTCGATCATCCCCGACTCGTCGAGTCCGGTCGGCGAACTGCTCTCCTCGCCCCATCCGCCCCACATGCTGGTGATCGTGCGATGTCCGGTCAGCGAAGAGAAGGTCAGCGGCTGGACAAACTCCTGCGCCGCGCGCGTCATCACCACATGAACGTCCGCGCCCAACTGCTGCAAGGCTCGCACCAACTCTGCCGCCTTGTACGCAGCGACTCCTCCGCTGACCCCTACGGTCACCCACGGCGCTCCACTGTTTTTCGTCGTATTCGCCATCGCTCGCTCCAATCGCGTTCCTACAAGAATAGCAGCGCAACGGGAGCCTGCTGCGTACAACTTTTACTCCAAAATTACTTCACCAGCCACGCCGATGCGGCAATGGCCAGCCCGATCGCGCCCAGACTCACTCCGCCGATAAAGTAGCTGCGTCGCCGTGTAAACAGCGTGATCGACGAGAGTACCACCGAGATCTGTAGCAACGCCTCGCCCAGATCGAAGTGCCCGGCCCGCCCCTCGGCGTGCTCCACCCTGCGCTCGTACTCGTGCGCCTTGTCCTGCGTCTCGGTCAGATCCGCCGTCCACTTGGCGATGTGCGCCTTGTACTCGACCAGCTTGGCCGCCGTCGCCTTGGCATCGCTGGTCGGCTGCCAGGCCATCTGGTCGATGACCACCAGCAGGCTGTCCTGACGAATCTTCTTTGCCTCGTACAGATTCCATTGATCGGTCGCGCGAGCCTGCATCAGCACCGCCTCGGTGTGGCTGCGATGCCCCAGCACCGTCACCATGGCCACCAGCACGGCGAGGATCGAGATCGCCAGCGAGATCGTCGTCAGCGATGCCTCCCCGCCCTCCTTCATCTGCTTGGAAAATTCCTGCATCTCGGTTGGTTCCATGCGCTCATTCTATCGCCAACTCCACTCCTGTTGCCTCCCCTGTTTGCGCTCTGGCTAAGCGGTAGAAAGATAAAGCCATTGTCGAATCTGCCGATAATCGAGAGAAAGGAACAAAGAAGTTGCAGGGAATCCGCTGGAATATCAGTTCGGTAAAAATTTATGCCCAATGTTTTAATTTCTGCTACGATTCCGCAATCCAAGTTTATTTTCCCGGATGCGCATGCGACGGCATTCGCGGCCATCTGACACGCAGTTACTCGATCGCGTTCCGACGCCGTACCACTGAAAGGCTCTTGATGAATCACTGTGCATTTTCGACCTTCGCCCTGCTCGCTCTCGCGCCTCTCGCCCTTGCGGCGCAGGCTCAGACTGCCGCTCCGGTACTTCTTGCCGAGGCCGCATCCCCCGCCAGTTTTTCCACTTCTGCTGCGCCGGAGGCTCTCGTTGTCGCCACCACCGGCGCAGCCACCTCGTCCACTGCCGACTCTTCGACCAAGAGCGGCGGATCGGTTCCGTTCTCCGGCCTGGCCGTCGGAGTCAAATTTGGCGTCGCTGGCATCGGCTTCGATGTGGCTACACCGCTGATTCGACAGAGCCTTAACCTGCGCGGCGGAGCCTCCTTCCTCTCCTACACGCCCAGCACCATTACCACGGACAACCTCAACATCAACGGCAACATCAAGTTTCAGAACTCGGCCATCATGGTCGATTACTTTCCCTTCCATGGTCGCTTCCGCATCAGCGGCGGCATGACGATCTACAACAACACCGGCCTTACCGCCACGCTCTCGGTTCCCACCGGGCAGAGCTTTACCGTCGGCGGCGTCGATTACTATAGCGATCCGCGCAATCCTCTGAGCGGCTCGGGTGTCTTCAACTTCGGCGGCAAGACCGCTCCGCGCGTCACCATCGGTAGCGGCAACATGCTCCCCAAGAAGGGTCGCTTCACCTTCCAGTCCGAGCTTGGCGTCGAGTTTTTCTCGCAACCTACAGTTCTTTACCATTTCACGGGAAACGGTTGCCCCGCAGCCAACTCGCCTGAGAGCAACTGCGCACCCATTCCGACAAGCAACGTCCTCAATGAGCAGAACAAGCTACAGAACGACCTCAGCGATCTGCGCTTCTTCCCTGTCCTCTCCTTTGGTTTGAGCTACAGAATTCACTAGCGCTCAGTCTTCTCCGACCAAGCAAGCGCCCCGCATCCCCAATCAGGATGTGGGGCGGTAGCCGAGGGTGGCCAGATAGGCGCGGTCTTCGCGGGTGAGCGGGGCGCGGGCCAGTAGGTCAGGGCGGTTGCGCAGGGTCTTGGCCAGGGCCATCTGGCGACGCCAATGGCGGATGGCTGCGTGATCGCCCCCAGCCAGAACATCGGGGATCGGCGTACCGCGGAAGTCGGCTGGGCGGGTGTAGTGGGGGTAGTCCAGAATGCCGCCGGCGCCATGAGTGGAACGGGGAACTCCGTCGGCGGTCTTGCCGTCGTCGGGGTCTTCGGGCTGGTGATCGGCTACGCCAAAGCTCTCGTAGCGGTTGGAGTCGGCGTGGCCCAGAACGCCGGGAATCAGGCGGACGGTGGCATCGACGATGATGGCTGCGGCCAACTCGCCGCCGGAGAGGACGTAGTCGCCGATAGAGAGTTCTTCGTCGGCCAGCAGGTCGCTGACGCGCTCGTCCACGCCTTCGTAACGACCGCAGATCAGGACGACTTGCTCCATCTTGGCGAGGCGGTGTGCCGTCGCCTGGGTGAACGGACGACCCTGCGCGGAGAGAAGAATGACCGACTGACGCGTCGTGTCGCGGGTGGATTTTGGGGCAATAGTGGTGGTCTCGTCTGCGCCGAACGCCTCAATGCACTCGAAGATAGGCTGCGGTTTGAGGACCATTCCTTCGCCGCCGCCAAAGGGACGATCGTCGACCGTGCGGTGGCGGTCGTGGGTAAAGGCGCGCAGGTCGTGGGTGGCGACCTCGACCAGACCGGTGGTGATCGCTCGGCTGAGAACGCCGTGGTCGAACGGGCCGGTAAAAAAGTCGGGGAAGATGGTGAGAATGTTGAAGCGCATGGTTACTTCTCGGCGGCGCTGCTGCGCTGGCTTTTCTTGGGACTGCTGGACTCATTGCTGCTTTGGAGGTTGATCTCGGTCAGGCCCTCGGGCAGAGACATGCGGATCGACTTGGCTGCGGGATCGAGCGAGAGCAGGAAGTCGCGGGCGAAGGGGATCAGGATCTCGTCGCCGCTGGGCGAGAGAACCGAGAGCAGCGGGGCGGCATCGTCGAGGCGGCGCGTGCCGTCGGGAGTGGTGGGGAACTCGACCGTGGCGACGGTTCCGATGGCGCGGTCGCGGTCGTAGACCGTGCAGCCGATCAGGTCGGAGATGTAGGCGGCGTCGGAGTCCAGGGGAAGTCGTTCTTCCAAAGGGATGAGAACTTCTTTGCCAGAGAGCTTTTCGGCCTGCTCGATGCTGTCGATTCCCGCGAAGTGGAGGACGATGCGCCCAGCATTGCGCCCGACGGGAAGCCAGTGCGAGACGACCTCGGCTGATTGCGTGAGCGGAGACGCGGCGGGCTGGCTTCCTGCGTGAGTGGCTGCGTCTGTCTGTTCGGCCTCGGACTGTTCGGCAAAGCCCTCCGGAGCGAGCCAGACGCTGGGATGAGTGTCGAAGCGCTCCGGAAAGTCGGTGAACAGGTCGGCGAGAACCTCGCCCTTGCGTCCCTGAGGACGCAGGATCTGGGCCAGCACAATCCACTGCGAGGCTGAGTTCATGGTCAGCTTTGCGGGCTGTCGGCGCCGTCGATCTCGTCATCTTCGATGATGTCGAGCGAGAAGCGGTGCTGTAGCTTCATGCTGGCGGCACCGAGGATGGTGCGCAGGGAGCGCGCTGTGCGGCCCTGTTTGCCAATCACCTTGCCAATGTCCTGCGGCGCCACGCGGACGCGCAGAATGGACGACTCAGAGTTCTCGATGAGTTCGACGGAGATGTCATCGGGTTGATCGACCAGAGCCTGAACAATCTCTAGGACAAGCTGTTTGATCTTTTCGATCGACTGGTTGTTTGCTGCGGAAGTAGCTTCGTTCATCACACACACACCTCTTGGGAGTATGCTGCGCCGGTACGATTCATCTCATCGCCTCAATCTGGGAGAGGCCTTCGGAGAATGAAACACTTGTGCCAGTGCAGACCCGTGGCCACATTCTGCGCAGAGATGCCAGAGGTGTCACGCAGGCCGCTCGTATTAGAAGCGGCCCTGTGAGAAGTCTACCCGACAAAAGTAGAAAACATACAGAAATAATGCTGTCGGAGTCATTTTTATGGCACTAAAAAATGGTTACCGTGTACTAAGTAGTTACTAGGCGGCGGGGGTGGCTTCAGCAGCCGACTCTGCGACCGGCACGGCGAAGAGCTTGGCGACGCGATCCGACATCTGAGCACCAGTGCCGACCCAGTAGGCAACGCGGTCGCGCTTGAACTCGATCGAGGCGGGGGTGGTGCGGGGGTTGTAGGTGCCGACAACTTCAACGGAACGACCGTTGCGTGCACGATCCTTCTCAATGACAACGATGCGGTAATGGGGCTGCTTGCGGGCGCCTACGCGCGCCAGACGGATCATCAACACTTGGGAATTCCTCTCGAAACAACAATGTGTTTGGGCGAAGAGATTAAGCGGCCCGGCCTTCAGAATGACGGAACCACGATTCACACAACCCAACAACTAAGTATGTCGGATTTTCAAGGATTTCGCAATAAGAGAGTTTGCGAAGGGGAGAAAAGGCCTAACACGGATGACACGGATAGAAGCACGGATCAAGACGGACAAGGCAATGACAAGCAAGGGCAAAAGCAGATTCCTCCGCTTCTCTACGGAATGACAAAGTAAGAAGAGTACGGAATGACAAAGTAAGGAGGCTGCGCAACGGGGAAAATAGTCGGTGAAGATGGTCGATTGTTATAACGAAAAGACTTTATGCGTTGCAGAGGGCGACGATGCTGGCGCCGAACTTTTCCGCCTTGTCGGGGCCGATGCCGGGGATGCTCTGGAGTTGGGCGATGGTGCGCGGACGCTTCAGTACGATGCTGCGTAGCGCGGACGAGCCGAGGACGAAGAACTGCGGCAGGCCAATGCGCTCAGACTCAGACTTGCGCCATGCGTGGAGAGCCTCGTCGAGCTGCTGCTGGGCTGAGGTGAGGTCTTCGGCGAGAACCGGAGCTGTGGGACGCGAGCGGTGGAAGGACTCGGTCGGCTGACTGGGAGTATTGGCGCTGTGGGAAAGCTGAGGGGCGTTTTCCACTCCGCTTCGTGCCGTCCGCGCGGCCTGCTTGCCAGGAGTTCGCTCCGGTTGAACTGATGGCTCAGCCGTTTTGCGCTTTGTTTTGGTGGAGGCTGGCTGTTTTTCTGCGGGCTGAGAAGCGACGGATGTTGTTGTGCCGTCCGCTCGGCAGAGGGCGATGATCTCGGCGCCGAATTTGTCGGCTTTCTCGGGGCCAATGCCGGAGACGGTGAGGAGTTCGGAGATGGTCTGCGGATTGGCGCGGACGACGTTCGCAAGGACGGCGTCGCCGAAGACGATGAAGGCGGGCTTGCCGGTCTTGGCCGCCTCGGCCTTGCGCCATGCGCGGAGGGACTCATCGAGCTGACGCTGGGCGGGCGTGTAGGCGGCGGTGGTCTGCTCGCGTTCGGCCTTGAGCGAGGCTTTGGATGGCTTGGCCGAGGATGATTTCTTTGCCTTCGCGGTGGTTGTGCCGGATTCCGCGTCTTGCAGCAGGATGTCTGGGGCGTGGATCTTGCCGGTGCTGGCCGCCTCACGGCCCTCGTAGGTAAGCGAGACTTTTTTGTAGGGGATGACGTTGCCTTCGGGGTTGGTGAAGGTCTCGGCGGTGAGGTCGATCAGGGCCGCGCGCGAGAGGGCGTCTAGCAGAGTGTCGAAGTTCTTGCGGTCGCGGCCAGCCTCGGTATTGCGCAAAGCTCCGGTGGAAAGCTCGGTGTAGAGCTTGCCGGTGGAGCGGGATTGGCCTTCGAGCGCTGCGAGGATCGCCGCGAGTTGGCGGAGGTCTTCGTCATTGGGCGGACGGAAGCTCTGTGCCGTCGCTCCGGTTGGGTTGCAGACGTCGCAGATGCCGCAGGGGCGGGTCGAGTCGGCGGTGTCTCCGAAGTGGCGGATCAGCGCGGTCATGCGGCACTGCTGGGCGTCGGCGAAGGCGATCATGCGGTCGATCTGGGAGCGGCGGAAGGCGATCTGGGACTGATAGCCGGAGGTCCAGGACTCGGGCTTGGCGGCTTTGGGCGTGGCGCGGCGGATGTTGCCGGCGATGTCGATGGAGGCGGCACCCTGCGCGATGAGCTTCTCGATGGCCTTGGAGAAGCTGCCGAGATCCATTCTGAGCTTCTGCGCGAGCGGCTCGGGCATGAGGTACTCGTCGGTGAGAACCTTGGCGACGCGGGTGAGGTCTGCGGCGGGCGGATAGTCGCGCTCCAGAAAGAACTCGTGCATCTTGATGTCGGCGTAGCTGTGCAGCAGGATGGTGCGGCTGGGCAGTCCGTCGCGTCCGGCTCGGCCAATCTCCTGATAGAAGGCCTCGACCGAGGCGGGCAGCGAGGTGTGGACGACGGTGCGCACGTCGGCCTTGTCGATGCCCATGCCGAAGGCAATGGTGGCGACGACGACCTCCAGCTTGCCGGATTGGAACTCGGTCTGCACGCGCTCGCGGACGCTGGGTTCGAGTCCTGCGTGGTAGGCGGCGGCGGGAAAGCGGCGAGCGAGATCGGAGGCGAGGTCTTCGGCGGCCTTGCGCGAGGGCGCGTAGACGATGGCCGGACGCGAAGCGGGTTCGCGCAGCAGCTTGGCGGTGAACTCGTGGCGACGCGGCTTGGACATCTCGACCACCTCGATGGCGAGGTTAGAGCGGCGGAATCCGTGGATGAAGAGCGCGGGATTTTGCAGGCTGAGCTGGGCGACGATGTCCTGCTGCACGGTCGGCGTTGCGGTGGCGGTCAGAGCGATGATGGGCGCTGGTCGCAGGGCTGGCAGATGCTCGCCGAGGGTGCGATAGTCGGGGCGGAAGTCGTGTCCCCAGGCGGAGATGCAGTGCGCCTCGTCGATGGCGATGAGGCTTGGTTTGCGGCGGGCCAGCATCTCGGGGAAGCCAGGAACGCGCATCCGCTCCGGTGCGATGAAGAGGAAGTTCAGGACGCCGTCGAGGTAGTCTCGGCAGGACTGGCGCGAGTCCTCGCGACTTAGGCCGGAGTGGATTCGCGCGACCTTCAGGCCGATCTCGGCGAGCTTGCCAGCTTGATCGTCCATCAGCGCGATCAGCGGACTGATGACCAGCGCCGTTCCTCCGCGAGCGATGGCCGGAAGCTGGTAGCAGAGCGATTTTCCCGCTCCGGTGGGCATGACGAGCAGAGCGTCGCGACCGTCGGTAGCGGCTCGGCAGACAGCCTCTTGGTTGGCGCGGAAGGCAGGAAAGCCGAAGGTGGTGTGAAGCAGGCTGGTGAGATCGGTCATGCGGCTGTGTCTAGTTTCGCATAATCTTTCCCCTGCGCGCGGCGGGAGTAACCGCTTTGCGTACTCCCAGTGGTGGATCGGAGTCTTCGTTTGCGCTCGCTGCACGAACTGGATTTGATGGGTTCGAACCCCACCTTAGCGACGATGACGCCGTCGCGAAGATGGGGCACCTGGCTTTAGTTTCCGGCTGATTTGTTGGTGACGTCTGCTCCGTTGAAGATCATGCGGGTGGAGACGCGGAAGCGTTTGTAGTCGGTGTAGCGAACGGTGGAGCGGATGTGAACGTCGTTGGAGAGCGCGCCCTTCTGCGCGGCGAAGTGTAGGACGGACTCGGCCTTGGTGTAGGTGGGGAACCAGTACTTGCCGTCGACCTGCTCGTAGTAGGTGGTGAAGGGCGGTTGCAGGTCTTCGTGGCCGGGGCGCGTGTCCTGCGGGACGGTCTTGCCGTTGATGAGGACGATCTGGAAGTCCTGCTGATCGACCCAGACGCGGCCCTGAAAGTAGTGCTGCTTCTTCTCGATGCGCTTGGGCGCGGCATCGAAGACGTAGGTGTCGAGATCGTCAATCTTCTGGCGACCGAGGTAGGTCAGGTCGTACTGGGGCAGGTCTTCGGTGGTGAGGACGAAGGGCAGGCGATGCTCGATCTCGTCGAAGTCGGCGGGCGTCATCATGATGCGGTCGAGAGTGTTCTGCGGGGCGAAGAGGACATGCTCCTCGCGACGGCCCTCGGGGGAGAAGGTGATGTCGGTGATCTGCTGATACTCGCCGTCAACCTTGCCGTTGTCGTCGTTGATGGTGTCGACCTTGACGGTCTGGCGGTAGATGTAGTCCTGACGCGCCTGAGCGAACTCGCTCTCGCGGGCGGCGAGACGCTTGACGATCTCGTCGGGGGTGATGCCGGTGGGCGGTGTGGGGTCGAGTTTGCCGAAGCCGTTCTGGGCCTGCGCCGAGAGGGAGAGGGTGAACGCAAGAAGCGCGGCGGTTGGGGCGAGCAGTTTCATCGGGATGGAACTCCGTCTTCGGGCTGGTAGAAATTTAGACGTTGCGAGTTTGATTTTATGTCTAACGGGGAGGCTCTGTGGCTGGGGTAGGATTTGCGCAGAGTGTGAAGGTTGCCGCGGTTGGATGTAAACTGGCGCGATGAAGAAGATGCGTGCGGTTGGGGTTTTGCTGGCGTGGGTCGCGATGGCGGCGACTCTGGGAACGGCGGTTGGACAGACGGTTGCTGCGGATGGAAAAGCGGATTCCTCCGCTTCGCTGCGGAATGACAAACAAAAAACGGCGGGCGGAAAACAAACAGCGGCAGCGGGCGAGAAACAAACGGCGGTGGGACAGTCAGCGGCGGCGAAGAGGCCGATGACCTTTGCCGATCTGATGGCGATGAGGCGCGTGAGCGATCCGCAGATCTCGCCCAGCGGTAAGTGGGTGATGTTCTCGGTGACGGATGTGTCGCTGGAGAAGAACACGAAGGTCAATCATCTTTGGGTGGTGCCTTTGGCTGGAGGCGAGAGAAAGACACCGACGGAGATTCTGAGCGGAGTTCAGAATGACGCTTCCCAAAAGGGTGGTGGCCGGGAGCGGCAGGTGACGTTCGGGACGGGCGAGTCGTTTGGGCGTTTCTCGCCGAATGGGAAGTTTGTGTCGTTTACGGGCGCGCCGACCAAGGACGATCCGGTGAGCCGGATTGTGATTGCGACCTGGGATGAGGCGACGGGAACGCTTGGGGTGGGACGGACGCTGCAAGCGGTGAGTGGCGACGCGGATGGGGCGATCTGGTCACCGGATTCGCGGCATTTTTTGTTTACGACGCAGGTCTATCCCGAGTGCAGCGTGAAGGGTGGAAAAACAACGACAGAGATTCTGACCGGAGGTCAGAATGACGCTTCTGGTGGGGGTAAGTGGGCCGGATTAGAGCCAGCTTCGTGGGTGGAAGAGGATGCCTGCGACAAGGCGAAGGATGAGGCGGCGGAGAAGAGTCCGGTGAAGGGGCAGGTCTGGGATGCGCTGTTTTATCGGCATTGGGATCACTACATGGGGGCGAAGCGGACGCATATTATCGAGGCGGATTTCTCGCTGGATGGAGCGAACCCGCGCGATCTGACTCCGGCGAGTGCGGTGGGGGATGCGGAGACGCCGACGTGGATGTTGGGTGGGCCGCTGGAGTATGCGTGGGCTCCCGACTCGAAGGAGATCGCCTATGTGACCAACCTCGATAAGGTTCCGGCGGCAAGCACGAATAACGATGTGTTTACTTTGCGATTAGATGAGCCGGGGGCCAAGGCGGTGAAGGTCTCCACCTCGCCGGG
>JARLFY010000046.1 GCA_031296325.1 Acidobacteriaceae bacterium
ATTCCCTCGGGGGATAAAGCCCGTTGAAATAGGCGACTTGTGGCGCGGCTAATGCCATGCCCTTTTAAACAAGCTAGCTATATGTCGATACAGCCTATTGATCCGGCAAGAAAACAGGGGCATAGCATTCCCCCCTCATTTCCGCAAAATGCGGAAATGGGTGGAGCACCCTGACAGTATTTTGTAGCCGAATCTATAGGGGTAAAGGGAAGAACGTAATGGCAACCCGCTCGAAGATTTATTCCGATTCGCGAAGATCGATGACGGTTTGAATCTCGGCGTTGAACAGCTTCTGAGCGTGTAGCACCAGAGGATGCTCTAAAGCCTTGGCCTGCACCGAGCCACTGCGGGCTGGGCGGGATTTTTTGGCGGATCCGGGAGCAGCGGCACCGGTGAGCAGAGTGAGGCTGAGGATGCCTGCGTCTCGGAGTGCTGCGCGAGCTATCTTTTCGGCGTCCTGATTCATAACGACGGGGAGCATGGTCTTCGAGAGTTCCGTCTGGACGCGAGCTTCATTGTTGTCCAGAATCCAGAAGGCGTCGGCCATGGCGTCGGCGGCGGAGGATTGTCTGGCGGCGGTCAGGGCCTCGACTACGGCGCGCTGGGCTTCCGTGGCGGCATCGGAGGGAAGTGTGGGCGCGCAAGTAGCCGCGACTGCCTCTGCGGGCGTGGGATGCGCACTGGACTCCAAGGTGGGGGAGGGAAGTGCGATCTCGGGCTGCTGCTCAATCTGCGCTTCGCTGTGCGAGGGCGCGGCAAGCGGCGTCGATTGGGGGAAAGACACTGGCTCCGGTACGGACTTCGGCAGGGCTTCGATTGCGGGGCGCGCAGCAGGCGTGACGGGAACGGCTGCGGGGGCAAGGGATACGGCCGTGGCTCCGCGGGTCTCTGCGATGGGCATTGCTACAGTCCTCGTCGAGGCTACCGCGATCGGCCTTGGTGCTGCTGCGGCGGAGATGGAGATGGGCGCGGACATCTCTGGCCGGTGCCTGGACTTGTCTTGCTCGAATGGAGAGAAAGCTGGACGCGCTGGCTCGGCTGGCTGCGTGGATTTTGCTGCTGGCGGTGCGGTTTGCGCTGGGCGATGAGTTGCGGCGGGGCGAGAGGTGGTTGCGGTAGCGGTGTGCGTTGTTATGGCCGCTGCGGGACGAGCGCCGTTGCCGCTGGGGAGTTGGCTGAGAGCCTCCTCGATGGGTAGAAGGCGACGCAGGTGGACGAGCTTGAGCAGGCCCAACTCAAAGTGGAAGCGCTGCTCCTGACGATAGCCCAGTTCGTCGAAGGTGCGCAGCATGACCTGTAAGAAGCGGGATAACTCCTCTTCGCTGAAGAGGGCGGCGGTTCGCGCTGCTCGTCGCTGCTCGTCGGGGGAGATCTGCAGGAGTTCGTTGCCGACTCCTTCGGCGTTCTCTCCTTCGGGCGAAAGGCCGGCGATCTTGGCGATCAACGCATTACGCAGGTAGCGAACGCACTGGCGCGCAAGCTGTGCGGCGGAGTTGCCGGCGTCGAGCAGTTGGTTGGCCGCGAGCATCACCTCGGCGGAGTTGTTGTCGTTGACCGCACTGAGAATGCGCTCGAAGACGGCGTTGGGAACCGTTCCCATCAGCTCGCGAATCTGCGCGGTGTCGAGGCGGGCACGGCCCTCTTCATACGGCGCGCTGGCGATGGCCTGATCCATGATGGAGAGCGCATCGCGCATCGATCCATCGCCTGCCTCGGCGAGCAGCGAGAGCGCGGACTCATCGGCGGCGACTCCCTCGTGACCAGCGATGGCGGTCAACTGGCCAAGAATATCAACCAACTTGACGGCGTGAAAGCTGAAGTGCTGGCAGCGCGAGCGGACGGTCTGCGGAATGTCCTCGGGCTGGGTCGTGGCCATCATGAAGATGATGTGGTCTGGCGGCTCTTCGAGCGTCTTCAGCAGCGCGTTGAAGGCTGCGTCGGTGATCTGGTGCGCCTCGTCGAGGATGTAGATCTTGAAGCGGTCGCGCGAGGGCGCGTAACGGGCGGCGTCGCGCAGTTCGCGGATCTCGTCGATGCCGCGGTTGGTGGCCGCGTCAATCTCGATCACGTCAACGGCGTTCCCCGCGCGAATCTCGGTGCAGGACTCACAGACCTCGCATGGCTCGGCGGTGGGGCGAGCCTCTGTGCCGATGGCGTTGCGGCAGTTGAGCGCCATGGCCAGAATGCGCGCGATGGTCGTCTTGCCGATGCCGCGATGGCCGCTGAAGATGTAGCCGTGCGCGATGCGGTTCTGGGTGAGCGCGTTGGTCAGAGTCACGGTGACGTGATCCTGTCCAACGACATCGGCGAAACGCTGGGGGCGATATTTGCGAGCTAGAACCTGATAGGCCATGGGACTGTTGGTTATTCTACTGCCCGAAGGCAGCTTTTGCGTCTTCGGCCTCGAACTTTAGACGCAGGCTGCTAGCGGTTGCAAAAATCAATGGAGAAAGGTTCTTCGATAGGTCTTGCTGTCCTTGACTTTGCTCTTCCCTCTGCTGGAAAATGGCAGACGGTCATCCATCGCGTAATATTCACACGGGGAAGATAATTCTTGCCGTAGTCTGGTTGTGGTCTCATTGCCTGAGGCGCAACCATCAGGATCGCCATGCATGTGATTGCGGGCACAGAGGCTTGGACTCATGCAGGCGTATACAAGATAAGAGGTTCTATTTCAAGGATCCACCGCGACACATCCCGCGAGATTCATCGCGACATTCATCGCAACGAGGTTGGAAATTAATGAGTAACGCTGGGGTTCTCCCACAACCGGCATCGCCGGTAACATTCTGGCAGTCTACGAACGGCAAGAAGATCGTCATGGCAGTCACTGGCTGCATCATGTTCCTCTTCGTGACCGGCCACATGCTGGGCAATCTACAGATCTACGATGGGCCTGCCCGCCTCAACGCTTACGGTCATCTGCTGCATAGCCTCGGTGAGATCCTCTGGATCATCCGCGGGGTCATGGCGCTGACGATCATCCTGCACTTTACGGCGACGATTCAGTTGGCTCTGGCCACCAATCGCGCCCGTCCGGTGGGCTACTCGCGCAAGGAGTCGATCAACTCCTCCTACGCGTCGCGCACCATGTACTGGAGCGGGCCGATCGTTCTGGCGTTTGTGATCTTCCACCTGCTGCACTTCACCGTCGGCGCGATTCATCCCCACGCACAGTTCGTCGAGGGCGATGTCTACGGCAATGTGGTGGCTGGCTTTCAGGTCTGGTACGTCTCGGTCTGGTACATCATTGCGGTCAGCCTGTTGGGGCTTCATCTCAGCCACGGCATATCCAGCATGTTCCAGTCTGTTGGTCTCGCCCATCCGCGGATCTCGCCGCTGCTCAAGTTTGCAGCCAACGCGATTGCCGCCGTCATCGTTCTGGGATACATTTCCATCCCAATTAGCGTATTGCTGGGGATCGTAAAATAAAATGACACTCGACGCAAAAATTCCCTCCGGTCCGATCGAACAGGCGTGGGCCAAAGCCTGCTTCGATATGAAGCTTGTCAACCCCGCCAACAAGCGCAAGCACTCGGTCATCGTTGTAGGCTCCGGCCTCGCGGGTGGCTCGGCTGCGGCCTCGCTCGGCGAACTTGGCTACAACGTCAAGTGCTTCTGCTTTCAGGATTCTCCCCGTCGCGCGCACTCCATCGCCGCGCAGGGCGGAATCAACGCCGCCAAGAACTACCCGAACGACGGCGAGAGCGTCTTTCGTCTCTTCTACGACACGGTCAAGGGCGGCGACTTCCGCGCTCGCGAGGCCAACATCTATCGCCTCGCCCAGAACAGCGGCGCGATCATCGACCAGTGCGTGGCACAGGGCGTTCCCTTCGCCCGCGAATACGGCGGGTCGCTGACCAACCGCTCCTTCGGTGGAGCGCAGGTCTCGCGTACCTTCTACGCTCGCGGACAAACCGGACAGCAGCTTCTGCTCGGAGCCTATCAGGCGCTGGAGAGGCAGATTCACGCCGGAACGGTCAAGATGATTGCCCGCACCGAGATGCTGGACCTGATCGTCATCGACGGCAAGGCTCGCGGCATTGTGGCTCGCAACCTGATCACCGGCAAGCTCAGCGTTCACATTGCGGATGCAGTTCTTCTGGCCAGCGGCGGATACGGCAACGTCTACTATCTGTCGACCAACGCCAAGGGCTCGAACGTCACCGCCAACTGGCGCGCGTACAAGCGTGGCGCACTCTTCGCGAATCCCTGCTTCACGCAGATTCACCCGACCTGCATTCCGGTCTCGGGCGAGTATCAGTCGAAGCTGACGCTGATGAGCGAGTCGCTGCGTAACGACGGACGCATCTGGGTTCCCAAGAAGAAGGGCGACACGCGCTCTCCCGATCAGATTCCCGAAGAGGAGCGCGACTACTATCTGGAGCGTCGTTACCCGAGCTTCGGCAACCTCGTGCCGCGTGACGTTGCCTCGCGCAACGCCAAGGCGATGTGCGACGCAGGTTATGGCGTCGGCAAGTCTGGGCTGGGCGTTTATCTCGACTTCTCCGAGTCGATCAAGCGTCTCGGCGAGAAGACGGTCCGCGAGCGTTACGGCAATCTCTTCGACATGTACCAGCGCATTACGGACGAGAATCCCTACAAGGTTCCCATGCGCATCTACCCGGCCATTCACTACACCATGGGCGGCCTGTGGGTGGACTATCAGTTGCAGAGCACGATCCCCGGACTCTTCGTTCTGGGCGAGGCGAACTTCTCCGACCACGGAGCCAATCGCCTCGGTGCCAGCGCACTGATGCAGGGACTCTCCGACGGATACTTCATCGCTCCCTACACGGTCAGTAACTACATCGCGACCAACAAGTTCGAGAAGGTCGATGAGTCGCACGACGAGGTCAAGAGCGCGGTAAGCGCAGTCGAGCAGAAGATCGCCAAGCTGCTCTCGATCAAGGGAACGCGCACAGTCGATTCCTTCCACCGCGAGTTGGGCAAGATCATGTGGGAGCATTGTGGTATGGCTCGCACGGCTGAGGGTCTGAAGGAGGCCATCGGTATGATCCGCGCTCTGCGCGAGCAGTACTGGAAGGATGTCACGGTTCCCGGCAGCGGAGACGACCTCAACGAAAGCCTGGAGAAGGCTGGACGTGTGGCCGACTACTTCGAACTGGCCGAGTTGATGTGCATCGACGCACTTGACCGCAACGAGAGCTGCGGCGGCCACTTCCGCGAGGAGTACCAGACCTCCGAGGGCGAGGCGCAGCGCGACGACGAGCACTTCAGCTACGTTGCAGCCTGGGGGTATCGCGGCGACGATGCCGCGCCCGAACTGAACAAGGAACCCCTGGAGTTCCACTACGTACACCCGAGCCAGAGGAGCTACAAGTAATGAAACTAACGCTGAAGATCTGGCGCCAGAAGAATGTAGACGCAAAGGGCGCCTTCGTCCGCTATCCGGTCGATGACGTGGATCCAGAGATGTCCATGCTGGAGTGCCTCGACGTACTCAACGAAACCCTGATCCTGAAGGGCGAAGAGCCTGTCGCTTTTGAGCATGACTGTCGCGAGGGCATCTGTGGCTCCTGCGGCTTCATGATCAACGGCGAGGCTCACGGCCCGGAGAAGGCTACCACCACCTGCCAGTTGACCATGCGCCACTTCAAAGATGGCGACGAGTTGACGCTGGAGCCATGGCGCGCCAAGGCCTTCGTCTTCGTGAAGGATCTGGTCGTCAATCGCCGCGCCTTCGATCACATCATCGAAGCGGGTGGATACGTCTCGGTCTCCACGGGGCAGGCTCCGGATGGCAACACCATCCTGGTCGGCAAGGAGGTTGCGGACACATCGATGGACGCGGCTGCCTGCATCGGTTGCGGAGCCTGCGTCGCGGCCTGCCCCAACGCATCGGCTGCGCTCTTTACCGGCGCGAAGATCACCCACCTCGGCACGTTGCCGCAGGGCGAACCGGAGCGCGAACGCCGCGCCCTTGGCATGGTCGCGCAGATGAACGCCGAAGAGTTCGGCAGCTGCACCAACATCGGCGAGTGTTCGGCGGCCTGCCCGAAGGAAATTCCTCTGGAGGTCATCGCCAACATGAACCGTGACTACGTCTGCGCCAGCTTCCGTCGCCGCGACGATCTACCAACTCCGGTCACTCCCGGCAGCTAGTTCGTTTACTTTGGACGGATTGCAAAACTCAGCCCCCGCTCATCTCAACGACGAGCGGGGGCTTTGTATTTAGCGCATTTGCTGACGGGATAGATCGTTGTTTTGCGGACACCGATCGGGATTGTTTATTCCGTATAAAAAACTGTTGATCCCGGATGTTCAGATGCTACTATGGATTTCTCTAAATATTACGTCCGTTTCTGACGTGATCATTGGAGGCGGAATCGGGCCGAGGGTTCTCCGCGAGGGAATCTATGGACGCAAGTGATTATTTCGATCCGAAGCAGACGCCTTCTGTCGAAGCTGGGATCTCCGAGATGGAGACCAGGCTGCTCTGGAAGGTCAGCCACCTGATCAGCGGCAGCATGCTGCATAATGACGTGATTCAGACTGCTCTGGGAGGTGTGGTTGATTCGGTCGGTTGCGATGTTGCGTTGCTCTTTCTAAACAAGCAGGAAAGTTTTGAACTCAAGGCCATGGTGCCGTCGGACTTTGATTTTAATCTGGTTCCGTCGGGGAGGTATCGGGTTGAGGAGTGCATCTGGAGGATGGCTGCTCGGGATGGAGAGCCGGTCTACATCTTTGACATAGCCAGCGACTCTCGTTGCACCTATCGGGAGTGCAAGAAATCCGAGATTCTTTCCGTCGCAGCGATTCCCCTGAAAGACACGGAAGGGGTGCAGGGCGTTCTTGGGTTGGCCTCTCGAACTGCGCGCGACTTTAGCCAGCAGGCGGCATTTCTGGAGACTCTCGCCGCCGTCATCTCCATCGGTCTTAAAAACTCACAGCAGCACGAACAGGTGTTGCGTCACGCCGAAAAGTTGGAGAAGGAGATCGAGGAGCGCGCGAAGGCCGAGACGGAGTCGCTTTATTCGGAAGCTCTGCTGCAATCCTTTGTTGCCAAGGCTCCCTATGGAATTACCCGCGCCAGTATTACACAGAATTGCATCCTCAGCGCCAATCCCGCAGCGGTCAAGCTGCTCGGCTACGACAATGAGGCTCAGGTGCAAGCTCTGCGGTTGAACAGCGACGTCTACTGGCAGCAGCAGGGGCGAAGTAATTTCTTATCTCAGTTACCTGCATCTGGAGAGTTCAAAGGAATCGAGGCTTGCTGGAAGCGCAAAGATAAGAAGCTGATTACGATACGCGCCTCGGGGCGTGTCTCGCGCGACCCAGAGTCTGCGGACGAAGGCATCATCGAGGGAATCATCGAAGACGTAACCCAACAGCGTCTACTCGAGGAGCAACTGCTACAGGCGCAGAAGATGGAGGCGGTAGGCCGACTTGCTGGGGGCGTTGCGCACGACTTCAACAATCTGTTGATGGTGATTCTGGCGCAGACCGAGCTGCTTCTGCTGGAGTTGGATGGTACCTCGCGGCGCCGCACCGAGAAGGTCGTGGAGGTCGCAAAGCGAGCAGCCGAGTTGACGGGGCAACTGCTCGCCTTCAGTCGCAAACAGACAACCCTGCCGACCCTGACCACACTAAACAAGCTGGTGACCGGAGTCTCCGAAATGGTGCAGCGGTTGGTCGGGGAGAACATCGACGTACGCGTCTCCCTGTGCGATGCCGCTTGGCCGGTGATGGCTGACCGCTCGCAGATCAAGCAGGTTATCGCCAATCTGGTGGTCAATGCCCGCGACGCCATGCCCAATGGGGGGCAGTTGACGCTACAGACCGTAAACTGCAAGCTCGACGAGGCGTATCCGATCAATCACTCCATCAAGCTGTCAGGAAACTATGTCATGCTGGCCATCTCCGACAACGGAACAGGGATTCCGTTTGAGACGCAGGAGCATATCTTTGAGCCTTTTTTTACCACCAAAGAGCAAGGGAAGGGAACTGGACTCGGCCTCTCGATGGTCTACGGAATCGTAAAACATCACAACGGTTTTATCCGGCTCAATAGCAAACCGGGAGACGGAGCAACTTTCAAGATCTATCTCCCCAGCGTGGATGCTCACGAGGCGAGCGACAATCTGGAAGAGTCCAGCGCAGTTTCGACCGCTAAACGCTCTACGATCCTACTGGTCGAGGACGACGACAACCTGCGCGAGGTGATTGCAGAGTTTCTCAGGATGGGAGGGCACGCTGTGATTCTGGCCGAGGGGATGGAGACGGCCTGCCGTGTGGCGCTCGAACATCGTTGCAAGATCGACCTCTTGCTGACCGACGTCGTGCTGCAGGATGGAAATGGAAATAACCTCGTTGCTCGCCTGCTTGAACAGGGCTGCACCTTCAAGGTGGTATACATGTCTGGCTACTCGCCCAAGGCCATTGTGAATCACGGCATTATGAATTCCGCTACGCGCTTCCTGCAAAAACCATTCTCCAGAATCGCGCTGCTCGAACTGATCGAATCAACCCTCAGCTCGGAGGCTTGATTCATTACAGAAAGGCGCGTGGGGCTTGCCAGACAGGAAACGATTCTGAATTCTCTTTGCAGAAATGGTTAGGCCAACTCCAGTTCGATCTTTTCCGTCGTGCGGTCGATCTTTGCCAGACGGAAGCTGCGGATCTGGCCCACGCCGAGCGGCTCCGGCTTGCTTCCCGCAGGCGTTGCGCCACCCTTCCAGCGCGCGTTCAGCATCGAGGTCAACGAGGATAGATCCAATCCGGCGTTGCTCTGGTTGTCCGCTGCGACAGGCGTACTTGCCGTCGTTCGGCAGTTGGCGCGAATCCCCTCGCCGAGTTCGACGAGGGCGAATTCCGCACTCTGCTCCACTACACGCCCGGAGACCACATCGCCCTCGCTGTGCTCTTCCAGATACTCGCCAAGGCTGGTGGGAACCAGTTGCTTCATGCTGAGCCGAATCTGCCGCTTCTCCGGATCGATGCCAAGAACCTGAGCCTTGACGATCTGTCCGACTCGCAGCACATCCTGCGGATGATTGAGATGCCGTTCCGCGCTGATCTCGCTGATGTGAACCAGCCCTTCAACACCTTCGGCCAACTGCACGAATGCGCCGAACTTCATCAGGCGCGTGACCGGCCCTTCGATCTCCGAGCCAACGGGAAACTTCTGCGGCACCTCTGCCCACGGGTCTCCCAACGCCTGCTTCAGTCCGAGCGAGATGCGTCGCTCGCCCGGACTCACGGATAGAATTACCGCCTCCACCGTGTCCCCCGGCTTCAAAATATCGCTCGGCTTGTGAACCTTCTTGATCCAGGACATCTCCGAGACGTGGATGAGGCCTTCGATCCCCGGCTCCAACTCGACGAAGGCTCCAAAGTCCATCAGGCGCGTGACGCTGCCGCTGATCCGCTGGCCGACCGTATACCTTTCCGTTGCGGTCTCCCACGGCTCTGGCTCAAGCTGTTTGAGTCCAAGCGAGATGCGCTTACTCTCCGAATCAACTTTGAGAACCTTGAGTTGAAGTTGCTGCCCGATCGACAGCACGTCTTCCGCCGCATTCACGCGGCTCCAGGCGATGTCGCTGATATGCAGCAGGCCATCGATTCCGCCAAGCTCGACGAAGGCTCCATAGCTGGCAAGACTGCGCACCTGACCGCTGACGATGTCGCCCTCTTTGATCTCGGAGTAGCGGCTCTGTTCAAGCAAGCGCGCCTGCTCTTCGACGATGACGCGGCGATCGACGACCACGTCCTCCTCGGCCACGTCCAGCTTGGTGATGCGGCAGGTGATCTCCTGCCCGACCAGCTTCTCCATCTCGGCGGCATCGCGCACTCCGCTGCGGGAGGCAGGCATAAAGGCGCGTACGCCAACATCGACCGTGAAGCCGCCTTTTACGACTCCGGTGACCGTGCCCACGACGGCAGATTTCTGTGTGAAGGCCTCTTCCAATGCGGTCCAGTCTTTGGGCTGCTCCACTCGAAGACGGGAGAGCTCGTAGTAGCCTTCGGAATTGCGACCCTTCACCGAGACCGGAAACTTCTCTCCCTGAGCGATCCCTTCGGCATTATTGTCAAAGGCGCTGCGTGGCAGAATCCCCTCGGTTTTGAAGCCGATGTCCAGATACACCGAATCGGCGTCGATGGAGACGACGGTGCCATCCAACTGCTTTGTGCCGCCCTCATCCTTCTGGGAATGGGCGTTCTCGAATTGGGCAAGCATCTCGCCAAACGATTCAGCAGTAGGTTCAGCAGTGGCTTCCGATAAGGCTTCAACCGTGGGAGAGGATAGTGGGGTGATCTCGTTTGACATGATGGTATCTCTATTTTTGCACGAGCAACCACTATGGACGCAAGCAATGTCGGACGGTTCGGCGAATTGTCTCTCTGGTTTGCCACTCTGGTTGCTGTGACTTAAGTCCTGCGTGAGTCTGGCGTGTTCAGGTATGGTGAACAGTGAAAGGCCGCCATGCATTCAGACGCTAAGTTTTCCTGCGCAGGTACAAATCCCGGAGGTGTTCCGGCGAAGCAGAAGAAGATTCTGGTGCGCCGAATTGTGCGCGATCGTTCGCAGCAGATTCGTCGCGCCGTGCAGCTTGCATTTCTGGCCCTGAATGCGTGGATCGCAATTGAATTTCTCTTGTGGACACGCTACTTCGAGAGCGGCGGACAGACGCACTACGTCGAGCGACCGGCTGGAGTTGATGGCTGGCTTCCCATTGCAGGTCTGATGAATCTGAAGTATTTTCTGGTGACCCATCACGTTCCCGTAATGCATCCTGCGGCGATGTTTCTTACCGCTGTTTTTCTGTTGTCGAGCCTTCTGTTGAAGAAGACATTCTGCTCCTGGCTCTGTCCCGTGGGGACAGCCTCGGAATATTTGTGGAAGCTGGGGCGCAGAGTCTTTCATCGCAACTTCGTCGTGCCTCGATGGCTCGACATTCCTCTGCGCGGCCTGAAGTATCTGCTGATGAGTTTCTTTCTCTTTATCGTCATCAGCATGTCTGCGGAGGCGTTGAATGACTTTCTGCTTGCGCCGTTCGGCATCATTGCAGACGTCAAGATGTTGAACTTCTTTTGCCACATGGGCATCGTTGGCATGGCCGTGGTGGTGATGCTTATCGTTCTCTCTCTCTTTATTCAGAACTTCTGGTGCCGATTTCTTTGTCCGTACGGCGCACTGATGGGACTGGTCTCTACGTTGAGTCCGGCAAAGATCCGGCGTGACGCGGACGCATGCGTTGCGTGTGGAAAGTGCAGCAAAGCCTGCCCATCAAGCCTGCCTGTGGATCGTTTGCTACAGGTTCGATCGGCTGAGTGCACAGGGTGTATGGAGTGCATTGCGGCTTGCTCAGTCGAAAACGCGTTACAGCTTTCCTTGCCGCCACGCAGGATGAATCAACAGGAGCCGATCGCCAATCGCTGGCGTCATCGCGCTCTAGATCCTCGTCTGGTTGCGGCGGCGTTGGCAATTATTTTCTTTGCCCTGGTTGGCGCGGCTCGCGCAACCGGACACTGGCAGACACATATTCCGCAAAACGAATATATGCAACTGGTGCCTCATGCGGACGAATACGGCCACTAGCGCGCTGAGTTACGAGGCGTTCGACAGAAGCGCATTGAGTCCTTTGCTGTCCTTCACCACGATCTGCCGCGCATCGACTTCCAGCAGTCCTTCAGCTTGTAGCCTCGCCAGATTGCGCGAGATGAGTTCACGCACGGTGCCAAGCTGGTTGGCCAACTCCTGATGGCTGGAGGGCAACAAGAACTCGATGCCGCGCTCGGTTTGTTTGCCCTCGCTCTCGGCGAGTCGTACCAGCATTGCGATCAGTCGCTGACGAATGGTGGTAAACGATAGCTCTTCGATGATGCCGACCAGTCGCCGCAGACGCGCTCCCACAGTTGCAAGGACTTTGAGCGCGACTTCGGGATGTTCCATGCAGTGGGCCTGAAAGTCTCGCCGCGAGATGAAGGCAATCTCGGTCTCTTCGATGGCCATGGCGGATGCAGGATACGCGCCGCCATCGAAGACAGGCAACTCGGCGACAGACTCGCCCGGGGTGTTGATTGCCAACACCTGTTCGCGACCGCTGGCGGAGGTCTTGAAGATGCGTACCTTGCCGCGCGCGATGATGTGCAGGCCGTGGCATGGCTCGCTCTCGGAGAAGAGCAACTCGCCGGAGTGGAAGTGCTTGCGCACGGTGCGAGCGGCCAACAGCTTCAGCTCCGCTGTGGTCAGACTCGACAGCAGCGCGGTCTTTTCAAGAACGGAAGCCAGATCCAAGCGTTCAGTACTCATGAGAGAGAGTCTAGCAGCGTAGGGAAGTGCGATGTTGATCTGCAAAGCCTAGAACGTTTCAGCCAATAGCGTAGACCGTCTTGTCGTGAGCAAAATGCGGGGATTCTTCGCTTCGCTCAGAATGACAAGACGTTCATAGCTATATCAATTACAAAATGTTCTGCATGCGATGCCCGGAGAAAAACCTTTTCTTCGGGCATCGCATGCAGGTGTTGGTTACTATGCCAGCATTGCGGCGAGGTCCGCATCTGCCGTGGTGATAGCCATAAGGTTGAACTTCTCATGGAGCAGCGCGAGCACCGCAGGCGAAAGAAACGCAGGCAGCGTTGGCCCAATGCGCATGTTGCGCACACCCAGATGCAACAGAGTCAACAGCACTGCGACAGCCTTCTGTTCGTACCAGGACAGCACCAGCGAGAGAGGCAGATCGTTGACGCCGCAATCGAAGGCCTTGGCCAGCGCGAGGGCGATCTGTAGTGCGGAGTAGGTGTCGTTGCACTGTCCGATGTCGAGCAGACGGGGCAGTCCGCCGATCTCGCCGAAGTCCAGCTTGTTGAAACGGAACTTGCCGCATGCCAGAGTGAGGATCAGGCAGTCCTGCGGGATTGATTCGGCCAGCTCGGTGTAGTAGCTTCGGCCCGAGCGCGCTCCGTCGCAACCACCGATGAGGAAGAAGTGGCGGATGGAGCCGGCCTTCACGGCATCGATCACTTTGTCGGCAACGCTGAGAACCGCGTTGTGTCCGAAGCCGACGGTGATCTCCTCGTCGCTGCCGTCCTCCGCGTATCCCGGAGCCTGAAGCGCTGCGGCAATCACCGGGGCGAAGTCCTGATTGGCGATGTGCTGCACTCCCGGCCACGCGACTGCGCCCGCAGTGAAGATGCGATCGGTGTAGGCGACTTTTGGCTTCTGAATGCAGTTGGACGTCATCAGAATTGCGCCGGGAAATTCGCTGAACTCATCGGCCTGATCGATCCATGCGCCGCCATAGTTTCCGGCGAGATGCTCATATGCCTTGAGCTTCGGATAGCCGTGCGCGGGAAGCATCTCGCCGTGGGTGTAGATCTGAATGCCGAGGCCTTTGGTCTGCTCCAGCAGCGCATAGAGATCGTGCAGATCGTGGCCGGAAACGAGAATCGCCTTGCCCTTGCGGGCGTTGAGACGAACCTTTGCGGGCACTGGATGGCCGAAGGTCTCGGTGTGCGCCTGATCCAGAATCTCCATCACGCGATAGTTCAATTCGCCGACGGCCAGAGCCTTGGCCAGAAGCTCGTCTACGGTTGGCGCAGGATGGGTGAGAAAGTCGAGAATCTCATGAATCCCTGCGAAGGATTGCGGATCTCCAGCGCCCAGCGCCAACGCGTGTGCGGCGTATGCAGCGACTCCCTTGATGCCATACAGCACCAACTCCTGCAAATCGGCAATCTCTTTTCCGTCGGTC
>JARLFY010000047.1 GCA_031296325.1 Acidobacteriaceae bacterium
TGAGCATCCGCATCAGGCTCTTGGGCGACTTCGCCAGCGCCCGCTCTTCCTGCCCGCAAGCCATCACGCCAGCATCTTCAACCCATGCTTCTGCACGATGGTCAGCAGCTTGACGGCCATGCCGCTGGGCTTTTTTACGCCCGTCTCCCACTTCTCCACCGTGGATTCGCTGGTGTTCAGGTAGCGCGCGAAGATCGGCTGGCTGACGCGCTGGCTCTCGCGTATCTGCTTGATCTGCGCTGGCTCAAAGCTCTCCGGCACGGCGATGCAAGCCACATCAAAGCTCCGCATCGTCGCCTTGTCGAGCGCGCCCACCTTCAGCATCGCCGCAGCCGACGAGTGGATCGCCTCGAACGCGTCGCTCTTGAACCTACGCTTGGTCGTCATGGCATTCTCCCTGAGTGCAAATCTCAAACCAATCCTTCTCCCGCAGCAACCGACCGACCTGCTCGACCGACAGCCGCGTGTAAACCTTCGCCAGTTCCCGAAAGCTGTCCAACTGCTGGCTGCAATCAATTCCGCCACCCAATACACTGATATGCCGCCACCCCCTGTAAAGTGATGCCGCCACCGCTACAACGCATTCCGCCACTGATTTAGCTGCCTGGGCGACGGTCTCAGAAGTATCATCCGCGCCGAAGGCGTGGTCGGGGTTCGTAGTTTCTCAAAACGCCCCGTTTTCCGGGAAATAGCGCCTCTCCCCTTTTCTGACGATCTGCGCGTGTCTCCCTAAAGAAGGAGAAGGACAGGTTGTGAGTCGGGACGATTTCCTGGTTTGTCTAACGATGGGCTATTGTCAATGTGGCCCCTCCGGAGGAACGTGTGAAGCGCTGCATATTGATTCTGCTGCTTAGCATTTCGGTTTCCGCCTCAGCTCAGGCGAAACCTACAGAAGCCTGCCCTTTTATTGGCTTTGAGAGCGATTCGCAGAAGGAGACAAATCTTGCTGAGGTGAATACGAAAACACCGGCTCTAATGTGGACGGCTTGTGATTCTCCAACGGGCTGTTTCTCGCTGAAGCTTGATCCTGGCTCACCGGTATTGATTTATAGGAACAATGGCGAGTGGACGTGCGGTTACGGAGTTGACCGCCATGGAGCAGCGCCGGCATGGTTCCGAACCAAGGACTTACGTCCGCTGAAATTTACGACGGCTCCTCCGATTGAAGCCTGGTATGGGGTTTGGAAGGGCGGCGGGGATCGGGTGGCGATTTCAGCAAGCAAGAATGCTGGAGAATTGCGCTTGGTGGGGAACGCTATTTGGCAGGGTGCGAACGGGAACGAACACTTCGGCAATGTGACGGGCAATGCCGTTCCAATCGGCAATCGACTTCACATAGTAGATGGGGGATGTGTGATCGACCTGACGCTAGCTGGAAAATACATGCTTGCGGACGATAACCAAGGGTGCGGCGGCATGAATGTCAGGTTCTCAGGGTTTTGGAAACGCGCATCGATCGGTCGGGCGGCGACTGCCAAGCCATGATGGCTTGGCCCAAGGTATAGGACAATCGCAGGACAGCGCAATTTATTCAAACTGAGACACTACCGCGGTCCCGCGTGCAAAGTCGCATTTTCGGCAACTTCGATTCGACCGCCCTCCACCGGCTGGCGGGATTCGTGTGAAATGGGTGGCGGGATAACTATGCAGCAGCTAACGTCCCAGGTGGCGGCATAACTTTGCAGCGGTGGCGGCATAACTGTGCAGCCAGCATCCAACTCGTCGTCCGCGATATTCGCTCGATCCTTCTTGGCGAAGAGATACTCATAGACCCAGAACTGTCGTCCCTTGGCCAGCACAATCGAGCGATACAGATTCTTGCTCAGGCGCTTCTTGAAGACTCCGCCGCCCAGATCGTCGGCCTGCCCCAGCATCACCTGCCGAATGGCGGCGCAAAGCTCGTCGTCCGCGATGTGCGCCTTGCGTGCCGCCTTGGTGAACCAAGCCGTCTTGAAGACTCGCTCCGCCCCACCATCTGGATTCGTCATATCCATATAGTATCACCTAGTGCTATCTTTAGAATGCAAGACTGAACGTCCCATTCACCGTCTCACGCGGCGGCAGCGGCGTGGACTTCGAGGACGGTGCCTTCAATCTTTTGCAGGCAGGCGAGCATCTCGCAGAGGTTGCGTGCCTGCGGGTTTCCCTCCGCGCTGAGCATCCGCATCAGGCTCTTGGGCGACTTGGAGGACTCGGCCGGGTACACCATTCATCGCGCCCCCATCTCATACGATAACAAGGTCGCCCGTTTCGGCTAAACTTTACAGACGGAGGCTTGGTTTTCTTATGGCGAACTTTCACATCATGACCAAGCCGAATGGCCCGATCTGCAATCTGGATTGCACCTACTGCTTCTATCTGGAAAAGGAACATCTCTACTCCTCGCGCAAGAGCATGAAGATGCCGGACGATGTGCTGGAGTCCTTCATCCAGCAATACATCCAGTCGCAAGATGCCCCGACCATCCCCTTCGCATGGCAGGGCGGCGAGCCGACCCTACTCGGAATTCCCTTCTTCGAGCGAGTCGTCGAGTTACAAATAAAATATTCCGATGGAAAACAGATAGAAAATTCCCTCCAGACAAACGGAACTCTGCTGGATAACGCATGGGGAGAGTTTCTAGCGCGGCATAATTTCTTAGTAGGCGTCTCCATCGACGGCACAGAGAAGCTACACGATGCATACCGCATCGACAAAGGCAGACAGCCTACGCACAGCCGCGTCCTACGCGGAATTCGCATCTTGCAGCAGCATGGAGTCGAGTTCAATACGCTGACCGTAGTGAATCGAATTAATTCCTATCACGCGCATGAGGTTTATAGCTTCCTAAAAGAAATTGGCAGTAAGTATCTACAGTTTATTCCTGTAGTAGAGCGAGTTTCCGAACAACCGAACGCCAACGGGCTACGCCTGCTCAAACCATTTTCGCCACACGCATTGACCGTCTCCGAGTGGTCGGTCGAATCATTGCAATATGGAATATTTTTACAACAGATCTTCGACCAGTGGGTTCGTGCGGACGTAGCGCGAACCTTTATACAGGTCTTCGATGTAGCTATGGAGTCGTGGCTAGGGTTGCAGCAGAGTCTATGTGTATTTACGCGTACCTGTGGCTCTGCAATGGCCATGGAACATAATGGAGATTTATATTCCTGCGACCACTTCGTATATCCCGACAACAAATTGGGAAATATATTGCAGCGCCCGCTTACTGTATTAGCGGCGTCGCAGCAGCAAGCTCGTTTTGGCAAAGGCAAGGAGCTAGGGCTCCCCAAAGATTGTCTGGAGTGCGACGTTCGTTTTGCCTGTAATGGCGAGTGTCCCAAGCATCGCTTTCTCCAAGCCGAATCAGGCGAGCCGGGATTAAATTATCTCTGTGCAGGCTATAAATATTTTTTCCATCACATTGATCCCTACATGCAATTCATGACCAACGAACTACAGCACGACAGAGCCCCAGCCAACGTAATGGATTGGGCGCGCAACCAGCAATTCACCGCTCGATAATTCGCATCAGCAGTCTTTCATCGTGATGCCAGCACAACTAGATCTGGCCGGAGAAGCGGAGTTGTCCACGCCGCAGCAGCGAGTGCTTCGCAACTTCGGCGCGCCGGGGAAAGTCCAGACGGGAGTGAGCGCCACGGCTCTCTTCCCTTCCCAACGCCGCCTGCACGATCACCTCGGCCACCGTCAGCAGGTTGCGCGCCTCCAACGCTCGCCGCGTCAAGCCGCTCTTCCCCGCGCCCTGCCCCGTCGCAGTCTGCCGCAGCGCCTGCAAGCCAGCCTGCGCCCGCTGCAAGCCTGCCGCATCACGCAGCAGCCCCGCATCGCGCCACATCAGCCGCTGCAACTGCGCAATCCACTCCTCCACATCGGCCACATCCACCAAGCCCGATGAGTCCGAGTCTGCTGCTCCCTGCTCTATGGATCCCTGCTCCGAGATCATCGCCTCGGCAGCCAGCGCGCCGAAGACCAGCCCTTCCAACAGCGAATTACTTGCCAGCCGATTCGCTCCATGCACTCCGGTACATGCCGCCTCGCCCGCCGCGTACAAACCAGCCAGCGACGTCCTCCCATGCTCATCCGTGCGCACACCGCCCATCAGGTAGTGAGCCGCTGGCCGCACCGGAATCGGATCCCGCGCCAGTTCCAACCCGTAGTCGGCCAGAAATCCCGATATTCCCGGAAATCTCGCCTTCAGGTCCATCTTCTTACCCACCTCGCGCATGTCCAGATAGACCGGCCCGGCCAGCTCTTCGTGCGCAATCGCCCGCGCCACCACGTCACGCGGAGCCAGTTCCAGCCCCGGATGATAGCGCTCCATGAACCGCTCTCCGCGAGAGTTTATCAGCCATGCTCCCTCACCGCGCAGCGCCTCGCTCATCAGAAATCGCGGCGCGCCCTCCAGCGCAAAAGCGGTCGGATGGAACTGATAGAACTCCATGTCCATCAGCTCCGCGCCAGAGCGATAGGCCATCGCAATGCCGTCGCCTGTAGCCACCGCCGGGTTGGTCGTGTCGCTGTAGACCTGCCCTGCGCCGCCGCTGGCCAGCAGCACCGCCCGCGCGCGCACCTCGTGCAACTCTCCCGCCGCATCCAGCAACGTCGCCCCCACCACGCGCTCCGCATTGCCTTGCCTACAGACGAGCAGATCCACCGCCGTCGTCCACTCCATCAACTCCACGCGCTCCAACCCGCGCACAGTGCGCAGCAGCGAGACGGCAATCTCCTTGCCGGTCGCGTCGCCGTTGGCATGGAGAATCCTCGGCAAGCTGTGCGCACCCTCGCGCGTCCGCATCAGTTCTCCATTCTGCTCAGAACCCGCCGAATAGCGATCGAAGCCCGTGCCCCAGCGCAGCAACTCCTCGACGCGCATCGGCCCCTGCTCCACCAACACCGCTGCAGCCTTGGCGTTTACCAGCCCATCGCCCGCCGAAATTGTGTCGGAGAGATGCAGAGCCACGTCCTCATCGCCGCCCATCGCCACAGCGATTCCACCCTGCGCATAGGCCGTGTTCGACTCCTCCAGCCCATCCTTGCTGACCACCAGAACCTTACCAACCTCTGCCAGCCCCACCGCCGCCCGCAACCCAGCGACCCCACCGCCTATGATCAAAAAGTCCACAACGCGCATTCTTAAAGGCTACCACCGCAGCCCCGCGCACTTCCTGCAATACTCCAGCGCGCTCCCTGCGATACCATAGATCAGTGTCCACCATCCGCGTAACCACCGCCTCCGCCACCTACGACGTCACCATCGCGCCCAGTCTTCTGCGCACGCTGCACACCCGTTTGCGCAAGCTGACGCCTGGTAAAACGCCGCGCCTCTTCGTCGTCACCTCGCCCGAGATCTGGGCGCTTTGGAGCAAGCCCTTCCTCGCCAGCTTTCCGGCGAAGCAGAAGCCCACGGCGATCTTCCTTCCCGCCGGGGAGAGCCGCAAGCGCCTCGCGCAGGTCGAATCCCTCGCCCAGCAGCTAGCCCTCGCCGGGGCCGACCGCGACTCCATCCTGCTCGCCTTCGGTGGCGGCATCATCGGCGACGTCACCGGCTTCCTCGCTGCCATCTACATGCGCGGCATCCGCTACGTCGGCCTGCCCACCACCGTGCTGGCGCAGGTTGATTCCTCGCTCGGCGGCAAGACCGGCGTCAACCTCATCGCGGGCAAGAACCTCATCGGCTGCTTCCACCACCCGCTGGCCGTCTTCAGCGACATCGACACCCTGCGCACCCTCCCCGCCGCCGAACTCCGCGCCGGGCTGCAAGAGGCCATCAAGTCGGGAATCATCCGCGACCCCGCGCTCTTCCGCACGATGGAAAAGAACGCCGAAGCCATCCTCTCGGGAGACCCCGCAGCACTGCAAAAGGTCATCGCCGCCTGCGTCAAGGTCAAGGCCGAGGTCGTCAGCAAGGACGAAAAAGAGTCCGGCCTGCGCATGATCCTGAACTTCGGCCACACCATCGGCCACGCCATCGAGTCGGCCACACACTATCGCAAGCTGCTGCACGGCGAAGCGGTCGGATGGGGCTCCATCGCCGCGCTGCACCTCTCGCTGAACCGCGGCCTCATCTCGCCGGAAGACTTCGCCCGCATGGCCAACCTCATCCTGCGCTACGGCCCCATCCCCACCTTCAAGGTCGCTGCCAAGCCGCAAGCCTCCGCCGCCAAGCTCGTAGCCCTAACCTACGCCGACAAGAAGAACCGCAGCGGCCAACGCGCCTTCGTCCTCGCCACCGGCATCGGCACAGCCGAAGTAGCCCACGATGTCACCGACGCCGAACTCCAAGCCGCCACCGAAGCCATGCTCCAGACCATGCAGCAGTCGTAGCCATTTAGAAACAGTCGCAGTTATTTAGAAGCAGTCGCAGCCCTCTATTTGTCATTCCGCAGCCCATTATTTGTCATTCCGTAACGATTTATTTGTCATTCCGTAGCGAAGCGAAGGAATCTGCTGTTTGTTGTTTGTCATTCTGAGCGAAGCGAAGAATCCCCGCATTTCGCTTGCGCTGTCACGATCTACACCATCGGGGAAAATGCACTAGACTAAGGGCCAAAGGCCCGTTCTATATCAGCCTGGGCCGAATGCCTAGGTAAACGTTCAGCAAAGAATACAAGGGCTGAAGGCCCGCCCCATACCTTCAACAAACGATTGACTCAGGCTCCTAGCCGTCTAACATAACTCTTGTGACAACAAAATTACAACACGAAGCCGACCTCGGAGCGCGCCCCACCGGCGTCTCCGATCCTGCCGCTGCGGCGCAGAACATCCAGCAGATGTTCGACACCATCGCTCCGCGCTACGATCTCCTCAACCACCTGCTCTCGGCGGGCATCGACCGCCTCTGGTGGACCCGCACCGCTCGCGCCGTGCGTCCCATCCTCGCTCGTCCCGAGGCCGTCGTCCTCGACCTGTGCTGCGGCACCGGCGACATGACCCTCGCCCTCGACAAGCACCGCCCCAGAACCGCGCCAGAAAGTGTCATCCTGAGCGGAGGCGCAGCCGCAGTCGAAGGATCTGCGGTTGATTGTTCCGCCAGCCCCGCTCCCATCCTGGCCGTGGACTTCTCCCACAACATGCTCGCGCTCGCCCAGCCCAAATTCGTGGGACACAACATCCGCTCCATCGAGGCCGACGCACTTCATCTCCCCTTTGCCGATGCATCCATTGATCTGGTCACCTGCGCCTTCGGCTTTCGCAATCTGGCCAGCTACCCCGAAGGCCTCGCCGAGCTGCATCGCGTCCTTCGCCCCGCCGGCCAGATCGCCATTCTGGACTTCAACCAGCCCACAGGACTGATGGGCGCGCTCTACGACCTCTATTTCAAAGGCGTCCTCCCGCTGCTGGGCCGCATCATCTCCCACGACGCCAGCGCCTACACCTACCTGCCGGAGTCGGTCGCACGCTTCCCCACCCCGCCCCGCATGATCGAGTTGATCTCCGCCACCGGATTCACCGCCCCTTCGTGGACGCCCTACACCTTCGGCATAGCCGGCCTCTACCGCGCCACTAAGCCCTGAAACTTCCCATAGAGCAACCGCCTGCAACACTATTTAGGCAATACGCCGTCGTAGAATGAAAATTCTAGAGCATTGCATAGCGTTCCTCAGACACGGGTTTGTACCCCCTCGTCTGAGGCCGGATTCTTTACGATTTCTCCTCTATACGTAAGAAGGTCTTGCAATCATGAGAGTTGATTCCGAAATCACCACACCGGCTTCGAGCTTTCACCTGCACACATCCCTCCCGCTCCCGTCGAAGCTTCGTCAGATCGATGGTCTGCAAGTGCTACGAGCTATAGCGGTCACTTTGGTGGCATGGGGGCACTCAAATCAACAGGTGTACTCCCTCGGTGTGGTTGCACCACACTTCGGAATCTTTGGAATAGACATCTTTTTTGTGATCAGTGGATTCATCATGTCCTCCATCGTCATTCACACACAGACGAGTTCCGGTGCAACGACAGCATGGAGTTTTTTCCAAAGACGAATCGTCCGAATCTATCCAATTTACTGGATCATTGCGTCTCTGGCGATTGTTCGCGCACTGCATGCTCATCAACCAGTTCTGAGATTCATTCCTGCATTTTTTCTCTTGCCGCTTCCCCAGTGTCCACTCATATACGGACTCAGTTGGACTTTGATGTTCGAAATGTTTTTTTACACCGTCATGGCCACCCTGCTACTCGTTACCGTACGGCGGTCAGTACACCTCGCGGCTGCAATCTTTTGCATATCCGCCATCATCGGAGCCATCGTAGGCATTCATCGTCCGTTATGGATCATCGTTTGCAATCCAATTCTTCTGGAATTTGTCTTCGGCGCTGTGATTGCATTGGCATATCGTCGCTTTGGGACAAGCCGCTCTGTTGGAATTACATTGCTTGTTCTTGGAGTTGCACTGTCCTTCTACTTACGTGCTTATCCTCCCGCAAGCGCAACTTCAATGCAGATGATCCTTGCTGGACAATCTATCCTCTATCGAGTAGCAACCTGGGGTATGACCGCCGCGTTGATCGTAGCTGGCACCGTCTTCTGGACACCATCGATTACATCGCGTCTGGGTAAGATAGCCGTCGTCGTTGGCAACGCATCCTACTCCGCTTATCTAGCCTCTCCGCTAGTTGAAGAGTTCACAATCCGTTTGATTTTAAAAATCAGACCTGCCACCCATATTTCCTTCGTAGCGGGAATTTACTATATATGCATTCTTGTTCTGGCCACACTCGGCATGGGGTGGCTCTGCTACCAATTCGTCGAGTGGCCTCTGGTCAGAAGCATTCAATCGAAGTTGAAGACATCCCATAAATCATCAGCGAGACAGAAAATCGCTCCTACTCCACTCGTTAATACCAAGCCCTAAGCGTTTCTTCCCGTGCGTTCCATAGCCAATAAAGGGTACGATTCCCTAATGACCTCTCCGGCCATCCCGACGACACCAGCCCCAGAAGATCTCTCGGGCGCGCACTCTGCCAAGCGCGGAGCGGCCGTCTTCTCTGTCGTCGCAGCGGCTCTGGTCACGGCACTCAAGCTCCTCACCGGACTGCTCACCGGATCACTTGGCATGCTCTCCGAGGCGGCGCACTCCGGCATCGACCTCATCGCCTCGGCGATCACGCTGGTCTCTGTGCAGGTCTCCGACCTTCCCGCCGACGACGTCCACAACTACGGTCACGGCAAGGTCGAATCCCTCGCCGCCTTCATCGAGACCGGCATCATGATTGCCTCGGCGACATGGATCGTCTACGAGGCGATCAGCCGCATCGTGCAGCGTCATCTCTCCCTGCACACCTCCTTCTGGCCCTTCGCCGTTCTGGTCTTTTCCATCGCGGTAGATTTCAGCCGCTCGCGCACTCTGGGTCGCATCGCGCGGCTGCATCACTCCGAGGCTCTCGCCGCCGACTCCATCCACTTTGCCACCGACATGTGGGCCTCTCTGGCCGTCATCGTCGGCCTCGCAGCCAGCTACATGGGCCAGCGTTTCGCCCTCCCCTGGCTGGAGTTCGCCGACCCCATCGCAGCGCTGGTCGTCGCCGGAATCATCCTCCGCGTCAGTTGGCAGCTCGCTCACCAGACCATCGACGCCCTGCTCGACGCCACGCCCACCACCGACGATCCCACCAGCGGCCAGTCGCTCTCTTCCGCAGAGGCAAAAGACCAGCTCCGCGCCAACCTGCTGCACGATCTCGCCGCCATTCCCGGCGTTCTTTCGGTCGAACGCCTGCGCACCCGTCGCTCCGGCTCCAGCTACTTTGCCGACGTCACCCTCGGCCTGCCGCGCAACCTCACCTTCCAGAGTTCGGAGCAGGTCACGCTTGCCGCCACCGCCGCCGTGCAGCGCCACCTGCCCGCCGCCGACGTCGTCGTCCACACCGTTCCCACCGCGTCGCTGGCGGAGAGCGTCCACGACCGCATCCGCGCCGTCGCCGCCCGCCGCAACCTCGCCATCCACGAGATCAGCGTACAGCAGATCAGCGGCCTTCATCACGACCGCTTTCACCCAAGCCTGCACATCGAACAGCACCTCGAAGTCGACGAGACCATGCCGCTGCTTCAGGCTCACGAACTGGTCACCAACTTAGAGGCCGAGATGCGCCGCGAGGTTCCGGCCATCGCCTCCATCCTCACCCACATCGAGAGCGAGCCGGCTACCATCGAACGCCCCGCAGCTCTCAAGCACGACCGCGACCTCGAACTCCGCCTGCGCCGCGTCGCCACCACCTTCCCGGAGATTCTGGACATCCATGAGGTCTACGTCACCCGTCGCGGCCCCCACGCAGACCACCTTCCCAGCAGCCACACCGAGTACACGCAGGTCACCTGCCACTGCACCCTGCCCGACGACCTTCCCATGGCGCGCGTCCACGCCGTCATGTCCGCACTGGAAGGGGCCTTCAAGATCGAAGCCCCCGAGGTCGACCGCCTCCTAATCCACCCCGAACCCGCCACCGACAACCGCCGCTAGCCGCTCCGGCTCAGAACACTCAGGAAGTGCCCCAATTAGTGCGACCGGATTATTTGTCATTTCGTAGCACCAGCGGAGAAATCTGCTTTTTGTCGTTTGACGAAGACATACACCATTACGGGAATGCTCGAATTGCTACTGGAATAATCTCGAACAGTTCAGCATCATCGCGGCTGGAATCCCGTTCACGGACTCATCACTTGGGATGAAGCGATGTAGAGTACAGCATGGATGCGGTGTGAAGTTGCACGAGATCGCCGCGCAGCGCTGGGCCGATCGGAGTAACGGAAAGACGCTTTGCGGCCAGATCCCTCTCCAGCCACTCCCAGTTGCTGTGGTAGACGAGGATCAGAGGGGCGGGTTGGGCGAGAAAGTCGCGATAGGAGATTGTGCAAAGAGGCGCGAAGTGCTGCATATTGATCGCCGTAATGTAGTTGGTGTCGTGGTCAAGCCAGCCAAGTTCCTCGTCCTGACCATACACCAGACAGAAGCGGGAACGAATTGCAGGGTCTGGTTCGTAAGACGTGTTGATGTAGAAGCTGTCCAGCGCCTGCGTGTAGATGCGCCGTTGCGGATCGCTGGCAAACGCGGCGGAGGCCTCAGGAGAAAGATGGAAGCTGGCCATCGTACCGGCTTCTCCTGCTCGATGCATACGAATCTTCCCGCAGTCGATCTTGACCGCGCCCGCAAAAAGCAGCGCAATCACCGAGTAGAAGACGATATTGCTGCGCAAGGCTTGCTGGAAGACGATTGCCGTGCAGGCGACGAAGGCAAAGAGTGCGGCGATGACATAGCGCGCGTCCATGGTGTGGGTGACGAATCGGCCAAACAGATAGCCAAAGATCGGCAGCAGAGCGATAGAAAACAAGGCAACCCACTCGTGAACGGGATCGCTCTCGCCATGGGTAGAATCGCGCATGGTTACATGGCGAAGACGAAGCAGAGCCGCAACCGCTAGAGCAAGCGTCACAGCGCACAGGCTGAACTCGTAGAGATGCTGTTGCCAGTGGGACCACGCACGATAGAACGCAAAGAGCGTGCAGTAGCTCTCGGGAATGATATGCCAGTCCACGCTGGTGCTGTAGTAGTGAACTCGATAGAGCAGCAGAGCCTTGCGAAAGGGCAGAATGCTGACGATGGATCCCATGCCTACGGCAATCGCCGCAAGAATCCCATAGTCAAGCTGGCGACGATGCAGGCTTCGCGCCAACTCCCCAAGGCAGACAGGCAGCAGAATCAGCATGCCGAAGTAGTGACTGGTGATGGCAAGCGCGACTGCGCTGGCAAGACCAACCAGAGCAAGCAGTCGGGAACGACCCACAGGAGCGCGCGTTGCTGCCTGCCAACAGGCCAACGACATCGCATAGAGTCCGAGCAGAAGTCCATACGGCCTGCCCTGAACGGCATAGAAAAAGCTGAACGTCAGCAGCGGAAGAGCCAGCGCAACCGATGCGGAACGCCATCCCGCAATGCGACGAACAAAAAAGAAGACGGAGACCTGAAAGAGCACAAAGCCGATAAAGGCAGGCAGACGCAGAGCCAGCGCCGTAGGCCCAAGCAGCCTCATGGCAAGATGAGAGAGCAGGTGATATGTCGGAGGATCAAGCGAGATCGGAGAGTGCAGTTGCACCCGGACGACATCGGCCATGCTTGGCACGCGGTCGGTATAAAAGGAGAGATACTCGTCAATTTCCAACAGCCGCACCGAAGACCATACATACGCAAGCACTACAGTAAGCGTCAGAGATAAAGCCCCAATTGAAAGAGACGTAACGCGTTCACGAAGAGCTGCGGAGGAACTCGGAACCCGGGAAAACGACATGCGACTCCTTCCTTGGGAGGAATTACTTTACACCCGTGTCAAGTCTACCGTGTCCACCCGGCCTACAGATCAAATAGAATCGCAGACGCAACGCAGTAGCTCCATTCATTCCATCCCTGCGCATTATGTTACAAAAGACTTTGGGACTTAGAGCCTGGAAGAGAGGAGACGCACGATGAAGCGATTTTTCACCCTGGTTCTGGGCGCGTTGGCTATGGTCGCCGTCGCTCTGATCTCGGCCTTCATCGCAATGCGTCTGGCAATTCATGGTCGTGAGGCCGTGGTTCCCAACTTCACCGGCGTCTCGGTGAGCGATGCCAGCAGAATCGCCTCCCGCAAGGGCCTCAACCTCACGCTGGAGAACCGCTTCTACTCCACCAATGTCCCCGCCGGCCTCATTCTGGCGCAGGATCCCGCCGTCGGATCGCGCGTGCGTCGCGAGTGGCCGGTGCGCATCACCGAGTCGCTCGGCCCGCAGGTCGTCAACATCCCAGACCTGACGGGCCAGACCGAGCGCGCCGCAACCGTCAGCATCCGTCGCCTCTCGCTCGAACTCGGAACGGTCGCGCACCTGGCCGTTGCGGGAGATCCAGACGTCGTCCTCACCCAGACTCCCCCCGCCAACACCGGAGGAGTCGATGGCCCGCGCGTCAGCCTTCTGGTCAGCGACTCCAGCGCTGCCGAGCCTACAGCCTACGTCATGCCCACGCTGGTTGGCCTCACCTATGGCACAGCCAGCGTGCGCGCCGCCAGTGCCGGTCTGCATCTCATCACGGACACCACCGATCCCACCACACCTCCCGCGCAGAGTCCTGCGCAGCCGAACCCGCTTCCGTCCCCTGCGCCAGCCCGCCCCACAGCATCATCCATCATCGCCTCGCAGAGTCCCCAGCCCGGTCACCGCGTACTTCGCGGCGACGCAGTCCACATCACCGTAGCCCATCCCGCAGCAGCAGTCAGCACAACCCCATATTAGCGGCTTGTTTGTCATTCTGAGCGTAGCGAAGAATCCCCGCATTTCGCTCGCGCTACGACACTCTGCACCCTTGCCGAAAATGAGCTAGTTCTTCTACCTCACCGATTCGCCCCTTGCAGCAACAGCGTCTGCGCGGTGTGAATGTGGCAGATCGCGATGGCCAGCGCATCGGCGGCGTCGGGCGAATCCGGTGCGCACTCCAACTCCAGCAGTCGCGTCACCATAAACTGCACCTGCTCCTTGGCAGCGAGTCCATATCCCGTCACCGAGGACTTGATCGTCAGCGGCGCATACTCTGCGACCGTCAGCCCGCTGGATGCCGCCGCCAGCATAGCCACTCCGCGCACCTGCCCCAGCTTCAGCGCCGACTTCACGTTAGCCGAGAAGAAAACCTCCTCAATCGCCACACAGTCCGGCGCATGCCGCTCCATCAAACCAATCAGTTCCTGATAGACCTGAGCCAGCCGCAGCGGAGTCTTTTCCTTCTTGTTCAGCCGAATCGTTCCCGCAGCCACATGGATCAGCCGCGGCGTTCTCGCCTCGTGATCCATCTCCACCACGCCATAGCCGGTGAACTCTGTTCCGCAATCGATCCCAAACGCGCGCATGGCAAAAGTCTAGTGCAAAATCACGCGGAGCGCATTGCCCCCAAACTTTAGAGCGGTTCTCTCAAAGCTGTACACAAATTTTGTTTGTCATTCTGAGTGCAGCCCTCTTAAGAATTGTCATTCTGAGCGCAGCGAAGAATCCCCGCATTTCGTTTCAGTGGCGATGGAGTACACCAACAGTAGAACTGCTTCATCGCGTGGCAGCCGCTGCATCGAAGTGCTCGCGAATGCGCGCGGCGGTCGCGGCACTGACTACGGCGGTCAGCGCGTCGGGCGCGGCCTGACTGATTCCGCGAACGCTGCCAAAGTGTTCCAGCAGCCTCTGTCGAGTGCGCGGGCCAACTCCGGGGATCGTGTCCAACTCAGAGTCGCGGTCGCGCATCTCGCGGCGTTTGCGGTGGTACGTCACGGCAAAGCGATGGCTCTCATCGCGAATCTTCTGGATCAAGTGCAGTACCGGCGAGCGGCGATCGAGAACCACCGGCTCCGACTCCTGCCCATAGACGTACAACAACTCCTCGCGCTTGGCGATGGAGGCCAGCGCGGGCTGCCCCGGCACGCCGGGCTGTATGCCAATCTCGGCCAGCGCGTCGGCGGCGGAGTGAAGCTGCCCCAGTCCGCCATCAATCAGAATCACCGAAGGCAAGGGCTTCTTCTCTTCCAACAGCCGCTTGTACCGTCGCCCTACAACTTCGCGCATCGAGGCAAAGTCGTCCACCCCCGTCACTGTCTTCACCTGAAACTTGCGGTAGTCGGCCTTCTTCATCGCGCCGTCCTCCCACACCACCATCGACGCCACGGTCTCCGCGCCCTGAATGTGCGAGATGTCGAAACACTCGATCCGGCGCGGCAGCTCCTCCATCGTCAGCGCGTCCTGCAGCGACTCCTGAATCGCCTTCATCGCCGGTTGCATCACGCGGAATCTCTGGTCGAACGACTGCTTGGCGTTGAGGCAGACCAGATCCACCAGCGAGCGCTTCTCCCCCCGCTGCGGAGCCAGAATCTCGATGCGATGCCCCGTGCGCTCGGTCAGCAACTCGGCCAGCAGCGCCCGATCGGCAAAGTCAACCGGCAGCAGAATCGAGCGTGGAACATAGGCATTGCCCAGATAAATCTGCTTCAACAGCGAAGAGAAAAATTCCGCCGGATGGAAGTCGTCGGCAGCACCGCTCGCCTCCGTCTCTGTCTTCGGCGCAGTCTCTGTCCTCAATGTAGAGTCCTCCTCGTCGGACTCTTCGACGAGCGGCGCGATCAGCTCCGGCAACTCCTCCCAGAAAAGATCGCGCCGATCGACAATCTTCCCCCCGCGCATGTGGAACAGATTCACCGCCATCATTCCGCTCTCGTAGTGGAATCCGAAGACGTCTGCGTCCTCGTTGTCCGCCGTAGCCATGCGCTGCTTCTCCTGCATCTGGTGGACGGTGACGATCTGGTCGCGCAGCCGCGCCGCCAGTTCGTACAACTCGGCTGCGGCAGCCTGCTCCATGCGCTCGGTCAGCGACGCCTCCAACTCGTCGGTCTTGCCATTAAGAAACATCTGCACGTCGCGGATCGCCTGCGCGTAGACCTCCGGCGTCGTCAGCCCCTCGACGCACGGCCCCAGACAGCGCTTGATGTAGTACTGCAAGCAGGCCCGCGGATGATAGCGCGACAGATCCACCTTGCAACTGGGAATCAAAAAGCTGCGATGGATCAGTTCCACCAGCCGGTACGCCAGATTGCTGGGAAAGTAAGGCCCAAAGTAAGCCGAGCCATTCCTGCGCAGCCGCCGCGTGACGAAGACCTTGGGATAGCGATCGTTCATCGTGAGTTGAATATACGGGTAGGTCTTGTCGTCGCGCAGCAGGATGTTGTAACGCGGCTGACGCTGCTTGATGAGGTTGTCTTCCAGCGCCAACGCCTCGCGTTCATTGGCCACCGTGATGTACTCGATGTCAACGGCCTCGCGCATCAGCGAGCCGGTCTTGGCATTCGCCTGACTCGACTCCAGAAAGTACGACCGCACCCGCGCGCGCAGATTCTTCGCCTTGCCGACGTAGATCACCACGCCCTCGGCGTTCTTGTACAGATAGCAGCCCGGCAGGGCAGGAATCGTGCGAATTTTCTCGTGCAGATCCATAAGCGAGTTGCTTCAAGTCTAGTGCGAAATCAGGATTAACTCCTCATCGTATTATTTGATCAACCCCTAATCCGAGTTGCCACCCTGTCCGACGATGCCGTTCTCGCCGGATTTTCACCCTGTCCACCAGACGTTCTGACTTGGTTTGTCATTCTGAGCGAAGCGAAGAATCCCCGCATTCCGCTCGCAGCAAGACACATTACATCATCGTCGAAACATCCTATAAACTGCGGAAAATCTCCTGCTTTTACCTTATCGGAGGGAGCAACGGGCTTCAGCCCACGGAGTAAGCCAATCATTTCAATGGGGCTTTACCCCCGGGACAAGAATTTTGTTCGGCATGGCATCGCGGAATGGAGAGAACGGTCGATTTTTTAAACACGTTCTGAGAAATTGCCAGCGAAGCCAATTCGCGCGTCTCCGGCCAAATTGTTTGTTTAGTAAGCTTTGCATGTAAGCCATTTGTTTTGAATATTATAGAGGCACACCTACCCTCTATCTCTCTAATAACAGAAGACTTCCACGCAAGATCCCATATGCTCCCCCCGTCTACAGGTAAGCGCTGGCCAGTTCCTCAATCGCATCGGCAATAGCCATTGAGCGCTGCGAGGAACCTGCCCAATGGGCGACAATAGAGGAACAAGGAATCTCATGCCCCTGTTTCCCATATTTCTCAAGCTGACCGCTCGCCCCTGCATCGTGATCGGCGCAGGCCATCTCGCCGAGTCGAAGATCGCCTCGCTGCAAGCGGCCAACGCGCGAGTCACCGTGATTTCTCCCGCAGCCAGCGCGCGCATCGCAGAGATGTCCGAGGCGGGCGACCTCGTCTGGCAGCAGCGCAAGTACGCATCGGGCGATCTCGCGGGGCAGTTTCTGGCCGTCGCCGCCACCAACGATCCGGTGGTCAATCGCGCCGTCTTCGCCGAGGCCGAGGCCGCCGGAGTTCTCATCAACGCGGTCGACGATCCGCCCTTCTGCGACTTCTACTTCCCTTCCGTCGTGCGGCGCGGCGACCTACAGATCGCCATCTCGACCGCAGGAGCAAGTCCCGCGCTGGCCCAGCAATTGCGCAAGGAGATCAACGCCCTGCTCCCGCTCGATGCCGGCGAATGGCTCGCTGAACTAGGCACACTGCGCCGCGAGATCCTTCAGCGCGAACCCACCAACGAGGCTCGCCGGGAGTTGCTTCATCAGCTAGCCAGCCGCGAACTCTGCGGCTTCGAGGGCTGCCCCACCCGCGCTCTGGCCCGCCAACACGCCTTGAATAATCCGCTGCCCGCCGCCAGCAAGCCGTCAGAGAGTAAATCATGAGGCCCTCGGCGCAACCCGGAACCGTCTATCTGGTCGGAGCAGGCCCGGGCGATCCCGAACTGCTGACGCTGCGCGCTCTGCGTCTGCTGCAAACGGCGGACGTAGTTCTGCCCGACGATCTGGTCTCGGACGAAGTGCTGGCGATGGCCTCGCCAACGGCTCTCATCGTTCCCGTCGGCAAGCGCTGCGGACAGCCGCGCATCACGCAGGCGGGAATTCACGCGCTGCTTCTGGAACACGCCAGAGCAGGACGCAGCGTTGTTCGCCTGAAGTCCGGGGACCCGTTGGTCTTTGGCCGCGCAGGCGAGGAGATCGCCGCTCTCACCGAGGCGCAAATTCCCTTCGAGATCGTCCCCGGAATCTCCGCAGCCTTTGCCGCAGCCGCAGCGCTGAAGACGCCGCTGACCGACCGCAGCACTGCCTCGAAGCTGATCTTTGCAACCGCGCACCACGCCGCGCCGCAACCCGGACAACCATTGCGACTGGATCTAACGCCGAAGTGGGAAGGCACATTTCCATCGGACGCAACACTGGTCGTCTACATGCCGGGACGCAGATTCCGCGCACTCGCCGACGAACTGATCGCCTCCGGCATTGATGCGGCAACGCCATGCGTAGCCGTCTCCAAGGCAACTACGTCGCACGAGCGCGTCCACATCACAACGCTGGCCGCACTCGAGGACGAGGCCGTAGGCCCCGCGCCAGTACTGCTTCTAATCGGCGACGCCATCCAGCCAGTTAGAGAGGGTTAGATTCTTTGCTTGCCATTCCGCAGCAAAGCGGAGGAATCTGCTTTGGGCGGGCACCCAATCGCCCAAAGCATTTCCGATTGGCTGGCGACTACTTAACCTCAACCTCGGGAGTAACCGAGAGGCCGGGGCGCAGAACATAGTCCGCGTCCTCCTGCTTCAGATTGGTGAAGTCGATGCGCACCGGAATGCGTTGAACCACCTTGACGTAGTTGCCCGTAGCGTTCTCTGGCGGAAAGAGCGAGAGCATGGAGCCGGTCGCGCCGCCCACCTGCGTCACCTTGCCGGAGAACTTGCGGTCGCCATACGCATCGACCTTGATCGTCACCGTCTGGCCGGGACGCATATGCAGGAGCTGCGTCTCCTTGAAGTTCGCCGTCACCCACAGATCGGTGAGCGGAATCACGGTCATCAGATCCTGTCCAGCGGCCAGGTTCGCGCCCACTTGAACATTCTTCTTGTTCACGATTCCGGCGGTTGGCGCGGTGATTCGCGTGTAGGAGAGGTTGAGCCGAGCCTGCTCGACCTTGGCCTGCGCCTGCTGAATTGCAGCCTCAGCCGCAGTGACGCGAGACTGCTGCACACGGATCTGTCCCGGCCCATTCTTCACCGACTGGGCCGACTGTGCCTCGGACTGCGCAAGCCTCTGTTTGGCGCTGGAGACGGCGTTCTGCTGCGCCAGCACATTGGCCTCGGCCTCTGCGACGGCTGCCCGACTGCCTGCTGCGGCGGCGACTGCGGCGTCATACTGCTGCTTGGAGATGACGTCCTTCTGCACCAGCGGCTTGTAGCGATCGACGTCGTCCTGCGCCTTGAGCGCGTTGGCCTTGGCCTGTGCGACGCGCGCCTTCGCGGCCTCGACCTGCTTCTCGCCCTGCGCCACCATGTCGGTCGAACCCTTTACGTCGGAGCTGGTCGTAGCAACGACGGTTCCCACGCTGACCTGCGTCAATGGAACATTGACCGTAGCCTGAGCGTACTCGGCCTGCGCGCTGGCCAGATTGGCCTGCGCCTGATCGAGCGCAACCTGATAGTCGGTCGGATCGATCTCGGCCAGCAACTGCCCCGCCTGCACGGTCTGGTTGTCGTCCACATAGACCTTGGTCACCTGTCCGGAGACGCGAGCGCTGATCTGATATAGATTGCCATCCACCTGTGCGTCGTCGGTATCTTCGATGAAGGTGGAGCGCCAGTAGAAGTAGGCCGCGCCAAGAATCAGCAGCAGCACTACGCCGAGAACGATCGCCGTGCGGCCGCCGCTCGACTGCTCTACCTCTTCCGGCTCGTTATTTCCCTGATCGTTGCCATTGACTTCGGCGGTCTGGTTGCCGGACTGATTGCCGCTCTGATTCTGTTCGTCTGCCACGGTTACTTTCCTCCGAGATAATCTTTCAAATTGGACTGTGCGACGCCGATCGCCCGCGCCAGTGAGAGCTTGGCGGCGTTGTGCTGATACAGCGCGGCGACATATTGATCGTTGGCCTGCTCCACCGAAGACTGCGCCTGCGAAACGGCAAGATTGTCGCTGACGCCGGACTGGAAGCGTTGCTGCGCCTCGTCGAGTTCCTCGTTCGCCAGATCCACGTTGGATCTGGCCACCTCAACCAGCTTCGCCGCCGATTGAATGTCCAGAATCGAGTTGCGAATGTCGGCGTTGACCTGCTGAATCTGGTCGGCCAGCTTGTCGCGGGTCTGCACGACCTGCGCTCCCGCAATCTCGTTCTCGCCGCGCGTCCTGGCAACTTGCAGGATCGGCGCGGAGATCGTCCCGGTAGCCGAGTAGGTTCCGTGCGAGTGGCCCGGCGTCTCGCCAATGTCGCCAAAGTCGGCGGAGACTTTGGCCGTGGGAAGCTGATCGGCGTGGGCTGCGGATTGCGCTGCCCCAGCGGCGAGAAGCTGCTCATTGGCTGCGGCCAGATCCTTGCGATTCTTCAACGCCTGAGCGAACGCCGCCGCCGGATCAAGATTCTCCAGCGCAGCGTAAGGCTCCTTGTCGGTCAGGCGATAGGCCTGATCGAGCGGCAATCCAATGACGCGAGCCAGCGTGAGTTTGTCCTTTGCCAGTTGGTTGGTGGCTGAGATCAGCGCCTGCTGCTCATTCTGGTAATCCACCCGAGCGCGCAGAACATCCAGACGCGAACTGACGCCTGCGTCATGCGCCTCGATCGCCTGATCCAGCGAGAGCTTCGCCGTCGCCAACTCGGCGTTCACCGCGTCGATGCGAGCCGTGTCCGCAATGCAGATCAGATAAGCGTTGCCCACCGTGAGGACGACCATCTCGCGCGCGTCTTCGGCGGAAAGCTTTGCCGCAGCGAAGTTGTGCTTCGCCGCAATGTAGTTCTCCAACGCCGGAACATTGAACAGAGTCTGCGTCAGATAAGCGCGGAAGTCCACCACCTGAAACGGCCCTATGATGGGATTCAGCCCAGGAATCTTCAGACCGGAGGCGGCCAGATCAATCTGCTCATCCTCGATCGAAGCGTCGCCGGTAACGGTTGGCAGCAACGCCTGTAACTGCTCAAGCTGCTGTCCATGCGCACTCTTCTGCGCGGTGGCCTGCAAGATAAGCCCAAGGTTCAGGCGCAGTCCCCGCGCTATCGCCTCGTCCAGCGACAGATCGACGACCGCGTCGGTCGCCTTGCCCTCGACCAGCGATCCGGCGAAGGATCCCTGCGTTGGCGCAGCCAGATCCTGCCCCGCCGGAGCCGAGAGCTGCTGCAACGCTCCCTCGGTCGCAAGAGCCTGCGCTGAGGTCGTGGCCCCGGTACTGCCTCCTTGCGCGTGGCCAACCGCAGCCAACAACAACAGGGAACCCAGGCCCCCACTCGCAAGGGCCATCCGAACCGGCGACGCTGCTTTTCGTTGAGTCATCTCTTCCATGTTACCTGTTCTTTGCCTGAATCTGAAAACTTGCCCGTTCCATTTTTCGTAAGATTATTTTTGCAAGGAAATTAATTTGGCTTTGACGCAGAGCAAGCGCTTCAGCGAAACAGATAGACTTTGGATGCAATGAGAGTTGACGGAGATTGCGATGCTTCCTGAAATCAATGCAGGGACAGGAGACCCGCGCGCGCATCCGTCGGGTTTATCCTGCTTGGAGAGAGTGTGGAGGACGTAAATGGCTGAACGAGAGATTAATGTTGGCGTCATTGGTTACGGTCTGGGCGGACGCGTCTTCCATGCGCCGTTTGTCAACGCGGTAAGCGGCCTGCGTCTTGCCGCCATCATGCAGCGCAAGGGCGACGAGGCGGCCAAGGCCTACCCTTCGGTCAGAATAGCCCGCTCGGTCGAAGATCTGCTGGATGACAAGTCCATCGAACTGGTCGTCGTCTCCACCCCGAACGCAACCCACTTCGAGTTGGCCACGCAGGCTCTCGAAGCCGGCAAAAACGTCGTCATCGACAAGCCCTTCGCCGCCAGCAGCGAGCAGGCTCTCCAACTCGGCCAACTCGCTGCGAGCAAGGGGCTGCTTGTAGTTCCCTTCCACAATCGCCGCTGGGACGGAGACTTTCTCACCGTAAAGAAGCTGATCGCCGAGGGTGTGCTTGGACGACTGGTCACGTTCGAGTCGCACTTCGACCGCTTCCGCCCCATCCCGCGCGAGGGCACGTGGAAGGAGGCCGAGAATCCAGCCAACGGAATGCTCTTCGACCTTGGCCCGCATCTCGTCGATCAGGTTCTCGGTCTCTTCGGCGCGCCCGATGCGATCACCGCCAGCGTCCGCTCCGACCGCGACCAGACAGCCATCGAAGACGCCTTCGACATCACCCTGCACTATCCGGGGACGAACGGAAAAGGCATGCTTGCCCACTGTAGCGCCAGCTATCTGGCCTGCGACAACGCACCGCGTTTCCTGCTGCACGGCACCTGCGGCAGCTTCAGAAAATACGGACTTGACCCGCAGGAGCCTGCTCTGGTCGGCGGAGCGAAAGTCCCTGCGATGGACTCGAAGGAGGTCTGGCTGGAGGAAAATTCGGCCCGATGGGGAGTTCTGACCGTCGCTCCATATCCTGCCGACCCTGCGACGCTGGTCATTCGTGAAGAGAAAACCGAACCCGGCGACTATCGCGGCTTCTACGCCAACGTACGCGACGCAATCCTCGGCAAAGCGCCTCTCGCCGTCACGCCGCAGGACGGCTATCGCGTCATTCGCCTGCTCGAACTGGCTCGGGAAAGTTCAACCAAGTCCTGCACCCTGCCAGTGCGCCTGTAAACGATCCCTATCGCAACACCAGAGACCCAAAGTGTTTCCCAAATTGCGATAGCCCGATTCGTCTGTCATTCGGTAACGAAGCGGAGAAATATGCTTTCCCCTTCGTCCGACGACGGCACACACACTATCACAAGAACGGCCTCGGAACGGCTTTACTGGCCACTGTGACCCGCATCACGGCTCAATCCAGCTTGTTCAGGAGATGATGGTTAAGTAAGTTTGTGACGTAGATCCTTTTGCACACAGACTCATCCGCGCCCGACGGAGGGGGTTCCGAGGTTCTCTCAAGATCCTTAGAACCTCCAATCGGAGGACTCTCTGGCTGGAGAATCCAGCGCCGACTGGACGCCTCGCCAAGATTCCCTCTTCCAGTTATAACGTCATCTTCATGTTTGGAAGTGAAGCACTCTCGATTATTCGTCTTGGAGTGCGGTAGACTAAAGGTGACGCGCATTTTTGCCTTTCGGCCCAATTTCAACTTTTGCCTTCAGACCCTATCCCAACGCGCCCAGACAGGACACCCCAAGCAGTGAGCACCCCTCAAACGATTCCGAATTCAGAGACCATCGAGAACATCACACCAGAGACCGAGCAGACTACGGCCGAGACGACCGAGCAGTCCAACGAGTCGGCAGCCGCAAAGTCCGCTGCCAAGGTGGCCATTAAGCCCATCTACAACATCGCCATCATCGCCCACGTCGATCACGGCAAGACCACGCTGGTCGATGCGATGCTGCGTCAGAGCGGAACCTTCCGCGCCAACGAGGCCGTCGCCGAGCGCGTCATGGACTCCAATGATCTGGAGCGCGAGCGCGGCATCACCATTCTCGCCAAGAACACCGCGCTCTACTATCACGACAACAAGATCAACATCGTCGATACCCCAGGCCACGCCGACTTCGGCGGAGAAGTTGAACGTGCATTGAAGATGGTCGACGGCGTCGTTCTCCTGGTCGATGCATCCGAAGGCCCGCTGCCGCAGACGCGCTACGTTCTCTCGAAGGCGCTCGAAGCCAAGCTCACCCCGATGGTCGTCATCAACAAAATCGACCGTCCCGACGCGCGCGTACAAGAGGTTCTCGACGAGGTCTACGACCTGTTCATCGACCTCGACGCCGACGAAGACATGCTGGACTTCCCCGTTCTCTACACCAACGGCAAGATCGGCACCGCAACCACCGACATGTCCGTCCCCGGAGTCGATCTACAGCCGCTCTTCGAGCAGATCATCAAGACGATTCCCGTCTCCAAGGGCGATCCCGAGGGGCCGTTGCAGATTCTTGTGACCAACCTCGACTACTCCGATTACCTCGGTCGTCTGGCCATCGGGCGCGTCTTCAACGGCACCATGAAGACTGGCGATGAGTACAACGTCGCGCGTATCGACGACAGCTTCAGCAAGCACAAGATCACCAAGCTCTTCAGCTTCTCCGGCCTCAAGCGCGTTGACATCGATCAGACTCAGGTCGGCGACATCGTAGCCATTGCAGGAATCCCCGGCATCACCATCGGCGAGAGCTTCTGCGACATGGAAGACCCGCAACCGTTGCCCCGCATCATCATCGACGAGCCGACGATTGCGATTCAGTTCAACGTCAACAACTCGCCCTTCGCCGGACGCGAGGGCAAGTTCGTCACCTCGCGCAACCTGCGGGACCGGCTCGAAAAAGAGCTGCTCACCAACGTCTCGCTGAAGATGCAGGACACCGGCTCGCCGGACTCGTTCAAGGTGTTGGGACGCGGCGAACTACAGCTCGCCATCCTCATCGAAATGATGCGTCGCGAAGGCTTCGAGATGATGGTCTCCCGCCCGGAGATCGTCACCAAGCGCATCGACGGCCAGCTCATGGAGCCGGTCGAGCAGCTCACCATCGACATTCCGGAGAACTTCGTCGGAACGGTGATCGAGCGTCTAGGGCCACGCAAGGGCGAGATGACCAAGATGACCAATCACGGCTCGGGCCGTGTGCGCATGGAGTTCCGCATCCCCAGCCGCGGCTTGATCGGCCTGCGTTCGGAGATGCTGACCGAGACGCGCGGAACCATCGTGATGAACGCAATTCTCGACGGCTACATCGCCTATCAGGGAGAGATCCCGCAGCGCATCTCCGGCGCGTTGATCTCCGACCGTCAGGGCACCACGACCACCTACGCGCTCGATGGACTACAGGATCGCGGCACGATGTTTGTCGCCGACGGAACCGAGGTCTACGAGGGCATGATCGTCGGCGAGCACTCGCGCGACAACGATCTCGACGTCAACTGCGTGCGTGAGAAGAAGATGTCCAACATGCGCGCCTCTGGTTCGGACGAGGCCGTCCGCTTGGTTCCCTACCGCAATCTCACGCTGGAGCAGGCCATCGAGTTCATCGCAGACGACGAGTTGGTGGAAGTCACACCGAAGTCGCTGCGCATGCGCAAGAAGGTGCTGCAAGCCAACCGCCGCCCCCGCAAGGGACAAAGCAGCGAGATCGAATAAACAGCAACGCACCAACTACAAACGGCCCCAGTCCTCGATTTCGAGAGCTGGGGCCGTTTGCAGTTTGAGATTTTCCACTCTTGTTGCGTCGTGAGCAAGATACAGGGATTCGTCGCTCCGCTCAGAATGACAATTATTTATGGCCTACAGTAAGCTTTTATCCTTGCCGTTGCTTTTGTCCTTGCTTTTTCCGTTGCCGTTGTCTGGCAAGGGCCAACGACCCGTTCTATATTTAGCCTAAGCCGTATCGACATATAGCTCTTTTGTGATTGCAGTTGTGCTTGCTGTTTGTCATTCCGCAGCCTTTTGTTTGTCATTCCGCAGCGCAGCGGAGGGATCTGCTTTTCGCTCGCACCACGAAAATCTATCCCCTTGGGGGGAAATACTATAAAGACAACGGCAAAGACAACCGCAACGGCAAAAGCAGGTTCCTCCGCTACGCTGCGGAATGACAAACAAAAGAGAGGCAACAGCAACGTCACAAAGCAACGTGTATATGTCGATACGGCCTAGAAATAAGCTAAGGATGAAGCACCCGTCTTCCTGCGAGCCACAAGCGAAAATCGCGAGGCTCCGTCCCGGCGATAGAACGGTAAAAGGGCTGCCCATAGTAGTAGCGGGCAGCCCTTTTTACTGCAATTGCTTTCCAGCCAGATGCGGCAGCGTTTTGCCGCATCCGGGTTAGAGTCTAGTTCGTTAGAACTCGATACGAGCCGAGAGTTGAACAGCCTTGCGAGTTGCCGTTGAATCGGCAGCCACCTGCCCGAAGGTCGTGCTTCCGGTTGAATATACGACGTTGGCACCAGACACAGCGAACTTCGTGTGGTTGGTGACGTTGTACATCTCCGCGCGGAAGTTGAACTTCGAGGTCTTGGTCAAGTGCAATGGGAAGCTGCGAACCAGAGCGATGTCCAGATCGTAGTTACCAGGGCCAGACAGGTTGTAGGCTGCCGTGCGCGGTGCATTGCCAAACTGGTAGGCTGGCGTTGCAATGAAGGCAGTCGAGTCAATGTTAGGAGTACCCAAACCGTTCACAATTTGGGATGCAGTGCTTCCCTGCCCCCACTTTCCATTGATGCGAGCCTGACCAGTAAAGGCCGGGTTGAGGGTTGGCATGCAGGCTCCTGCCGGGGAAGAGAAGGCAGACTGGGCAGGATTGGTTCCGCAACTGGAGGAGGTGATCGCCAGCGGCGAGCCGGAGTAGGCCTGGAATGTCTCAGAGAACTTGAGACCTCCCAGAACCGCCCGCTCCCAAGCGCTCTTGGCGAGAACGGTTGAGCCGATCGGAAGATTCCAAACGCCCGTTACCACCAAGTGCTGCGGCTGGTTTGATGTGGATACGCTGCGTTCGATGCGATCCGCCGACCACGACATCGTAGGCTGGTTGGCGATGGTTCCTTGCGGAATGGCATAGCCGGAACGGAAGGTTCCACCGTCGTCAATCGCGTGAGAGAAGGTATAGTTCGCCATGAATGTTACGCCGTGCGAGGGACGCATATTCGCCGTTATCTGCACTGCGTTGTAGTTGGAGTTGGCCACATTGCCGAAGGCATCAGCGACGCCCTGGAAGGGGAAGGGCTTCAATGCTACATTCAACTGCTGTGTGGTGACGAAATTAGCAGGACAGGTAATGCCCAAGGAAGCGTTGGCGCAATCTGCCGTCTGTGCTGCCGCCGTATCTGTTAGTTTGGATCCAAGCGACAGGTACTTTGGATCCAGTTGATTGGCCCAATAGCCGCGAGCATTGCTGCCGTCAGCCGGGAGGAAATGCCCCTCCGAACCAACATAGGTCACAGTGGTGGCGATGGCTTTGGTCCACTGGTGCTGAACGCCTACGGACCAGTTGATATATTCAGGTGCGCGTCCGCCAAGATAGGGATCAGCATATCCCACCGACGATGGGGAGCCCGAATAGCTGGCCGTCCCAGTTCCACCGCAGGTTGCTGGCCCTGCCAATGAGTAATAGCCGGTGCCATACTGCGCACCTGAAGCATTACCGCAGGCAAGGGAGTATGCAGGAAGTACGCCATTGGTGCCCGTCAGAGGAGCCGAGCTCAACAACGAACCCGTTGCCGAGAACGATGGGGAAGCGGAAAAGCCCAGTATGCCATTGTTTGCCGTTCCACCGCCGGTATTGTATGCCGATCCACCGACTGCGTTGCCATGAGTAAACATCACGCCATAGCTGGCATGGAGTACCGTCTTCGGATCCACCTGGAAGGCGAGGCCGAGGCGTGGCCCAATGTTCTTGTAGTAGTTGTTGACCGGCGTGGGAACTGAAGTATTGGCGAACTGCAACGCTCCGTTAATCCCCGTCACCGGATTCAGCAGGTTGGGGTTGAAGAAGCTCATGTTGTTATGAACCTCAGTCACCGTTGGGAAGAAGTCGTAGCGAATGCCAACATCCAAAGTCAACTTCGAGTTGACCTTCCAGTTGTCTTGAATATATGGCGAGATTGCCCGGAAGCGCGCTCCAAACTCCTGCTGCACATACTGAGTGAAGCTAACCTTATCGACCTGTCCGACGAGGAAGCTGGCGTAGGCCGCTCCGGTATTGGCGATTGCCGAGAAGGCGTTGTTCAGTCCAGCCGTCTCAGTAACCGTGTTGGCCAGAGTCAACGGGGTCGAGTTTCCGGTTGCCGAGATCGTGTTATACAGCAGCCAGGCGCTCTGTCCGCCAATGGTGATCGTGTGATTGCCCTTGACCCACTGTAGGTTGTCGAGCAGGGTGTAGTTCTCCGCCAACACAACGTTGGGAGTTGTTCCGCCCCAGTTGGTAGGAGCGTTTGTTCCACTAAACGTCGTAATCGGGAAGGCCTTTTGTGCAGGACCGGACGGTTGCCCGCTGATGCCCATCGTCGTTGCAGCGTATGCCGGAGTCTGATTCGAGTCAAAGGTCGGCCCGTTGTAACGAGCATAGCCGTACTTCAACTGATTGACGATGTTCGGCGAAAAGACATGAGTCTCTTCGATGATTGCCACCGCAGTCTTCGGCGCATAGGCCTGACTGTAGTTATATGGAACTGGCCCAACATTACGTCCCGAAGTGGTCTGTCCCACAGGATTAGAGCTGGCCTGCCGCCCGACCGCCGCCACCATCGTCAACGTATCTTTTTGATTGATGATGTAGTCAATGCGTTCGGTCGTCGTCCAGTTGTTAAGCCCCGTTGCATTCGGAGAGATGTAATTGTTCCCCACATTGGTGCCAATTCCAGTCGTGGGCAGGAAGCTCTGCATGTTCAATGCAACCTGCGAGAACTCAGCCTTCGGAATAATATCAACGCCAGCGGCTCCCGTACCCGGATTTAGTACCGCACCACCATTGGCTCCAGCCGTTCCACCAAAGATATAACCATAACGATAGCGGCATGGCTTCAGTCCAGTATTATTGGCCGTGCATTGCGTCTGCGTATTCGGGTCATAGATTCCTAATGTACTTACTCCCTGAAAGTTACCTCCCTGTTCCGCCAGAGTTGGGAAGCTGATCTGCGTCGGAGTCTGGCTGGTATAACGGAAGCCGTTATAGTTGCCAAAGAAGAAGACCTTGTCTTTCCACTTGTGCAGAGGAATAAGGGAACCGCTCAAATTGATTCCGAATTCGTTGCTATGCTCGACCGGCTTCGACAGAAGTCCCGTCGCAGCATTCGGCACCGATCCGAAGAAACCCCATGTATCCAGCGAGGTATTGCGGAAGAACTCATAGGTTGAACCGTGATATTCCCGGCCACCCTGCTTGATGGTGTAGTTCTGAATCCCCTGGCCCTCGTAGATGGCCGAATAGCCGCTGGTCTGCACCTGAAACTGATCGACCGCGTCGACCGAGATCGCCGTCCAGATATAGCGCGGATCGCCGTTGCCTCCAGCGCGTACAAACGGAATTCCGTCGAGATACACCGCCGAGACCGCACCGCGACTTCCCGAGCCGTTCACCACGCCAGTGTTAGTCGTTGGATTGCCGTTGGTATTGTTGCCCTGCACTCCTGGCATCAGGAAGGCAAAGTCGGTTGCGCGCCGCTGATCCGGCTGGCCATACGCGCCCATCTCCACCGGCAGCGCGGCGTACATATCCTGCTCCATCGTCGCGCCCAGCATGGCGTTCGACGTCTCAAGCTGCGGCGGCAAAGAAGTCACCGTCACCGTATCGGTCGAGGCTCCCACCGTCAGCTCAGGATCGTAGTTCTGGACCTCCATGGCATTGACCTGCATATTGGCCTGCGACAACTTCTGAAATCCGGTTGCCGTCACCGTAACCATATACACGCCAGCATCCAGCGGAGACAGGTCGTAATCACCCGTGGCGCTTGATGTTCGCGTCAGACTCACACCGGTCGCGACATTGGTCGCCGTCACCGTCGCATTCGCCACCGCCGCGCCAGTCGGGTCCTTTACGGTACCCCTGACCTCGCCCTTGCCCGCCAACTGAGCGCTCGCGACTCCTCCTAGCAGTCCAGCCAGGACCAACAAAATTGCGAGGAATCCACTACAGAGCCTCACCGAAACCAGCTTCGCCACATAGTTGAAATATTTTCCGGACATGGAGTATGACCTCTTCTTCGGGTGAATGATATAGAACGACATCGTATGCATGCGTCCAAAAGCACCACTTTGAAACGCTTTTGTAACGCAAAGGTTAGACCACTTATGGAATCGAAGTGAGGATCACCCAGAGCGTATTCATTTGTCAAGAACATTTTGCAGAATTTTTCATCCGAAAGTTGCTCTCGGAGACTCCCTGCCGGAGACCATTCCGATTACAACCCTGACCCTCTGCGCAGTCTTTACGCATGCGCCGAGCCGTCGCCCAAAATTCCTGATAAATCCAGCATTATTAGTGATCTATGCCAGCTTGCAGGCAACCAATCTTTCTTCTGCCTCAACTCGCCCCATAGATTGTTGCTCGTCGCAGATTCGGAATACGCATCAAATCCGCATCAATCCATAAAAAGGGATGCCGAGGTCAGACCTCATTCCAAATCCCATAGAAATATCGCCCTGTCCAGAACAATCCACCACCACACGCGCTCTGTACAATCACGCAGGCAGGTCGCTACTTCCCTGCATGAACGTCCAGCCAGTGACGCAGTTCCGGCTCCTGCTCCGTTCGCAGTTGAATGCAATCGTTGATGTTGTCGACCGCCTTGGCCAGCGTCCGCTCCGCCGATGCAACCGGATGGGCCGCGAAGAAGCTCGCCACCTCATCCCGCCGCGGCACCGTGCAGAACGCTCCGGTCGCCTCCACGATGCGCGCGCCCGAGTTCAGCGTCGCCCGCCGCGCAATCTCCGCCCAGTGCTTCTGCACGAAGCCCCAGGTCTGATCCTGCGTCTCGCGCCGCTCCAGCAGCAGCGCAATCAGCATCCAGCTATCCTGACTGCGCACCGCATCCGAGACGGCAAGTTCCAGCGTTCGTGTCACCAGTTCCGGTCTCTGGAATCGTGTCAGCGTCTGGAGCGCGTCCTCCTTCAGGTCTGGATCGGTCGCCGTCTCGGCCACGCGCAACATACTCTCGTACATCGCCACATCGCCATCGGTCACCACCAGTGCCACCGACGCATCGGACACCGTCTCCCCCACCCCATCGGTTGGTTTCTGTCCCGCAAAAAGCATCTGAGATACGCTCTTCGCCTGCGCCAACACCACCGGATCTCCAGCCCTGCCCAACGCTTCAAAGAGCGTTGCGCGCTCGTCCTCGCGATCCTCGGTCGAATGCTTGCCGCCCTTGCTCAGACCTTCGTACACCCCGCCAAACTCTAATCGAATCACCGCATTCAGGCGCGCGAGGTCGTCTCCCATGGCGATCCGCGTCTCAATCGCATCAATCTTTCCCATCACATTGTCCAGAACCGCGGCATTCGGATCCGCCTTCACCGCCAGCGCCAGATCGAGAAACTCTCCCACCGTTCCCTGCCCCGCCCGCATCAGCGCCCAGCGATCCCCCAGCAGCCCGATCCGCTCTGGAACCGTCAACCCCGTCTCCGCCCTGTCGATAATCGCCTTGATCTGTTCCGCCGAATATTCCGTCCTGTAGTAGCCTTTGTCTCCCGCGTTGGCGAAGAAAAACGCCGCCCCTGCGCTGGTTGGCAACGCCGTAGCCCCCGGCGTCAGCAGCCTGCACTCCGCGCCCTTGAAGCAGACCGGAATCGTCCAGCCCCCACTCTTCGTAGCGTCTTTTCCCACCGCCCGCTTTCCCGCAGCCGTTAGAAAAAATCTCTCCTGCGTCGCCGGAATCTCTCCCCCCGCCGCGCCGCCAAAGTGCACCAACGGAACTCCCGGCTGCTCCACAAAACTCCGCATGACGGCGTCCACCGGAAGCCCGCTCACCCGCGCCATCGTCCCCCAGAAATCCTCCGCCGTCGCGTTTCCATAGGAGTGTTCCGCCAGATATTCATGCACTCCGCGGCGAAAGGCCTCCTCGCCGACGTAGTTCTCCACCATGCCGATCACCGCTCCGGCCTTGCCATACGCGATGCCGTCGAACATCTCCCCAATCTGCGACGGCGACTCGGCCTGAGCGCGAATCGTCCTCGTCGTTCGTCCCGCGTCGGCGTTCATCGTGCGATCCTGCGCGGTCGCCGCATCCTGCTCAAAGCGCCAGGTCGGATGCTCGCGCGCCGCTTCCTTGCTCTCCATCCAGGTAGCAAAGCCCTCGTTCAGCCAGAGGTTGTCCCACCACGCCGGAGTCACCAGATCGCCGAACCACTGGTGCGCCATCTCGTGCGCCACGGTCTCGGCGACCTCTTTTTTTGCCCCCAAAACCCCGTTCTTCTTGTCCACCAGCAACATCGTCTCGCGGAAGGTGATGCAGCCGAAGTTCTCCATCGCCCCGGCCTCAAAGTCTGGAATCGCCACCAGATCCAGCTTGGCCAAAGGGTATTTGATCCCGAAATACTGGTCGTAGTCCTTTAGCGTCTGCTTGGCCGCATCCAGCGCAAAACGGGTTAGCTTCACCTTGTCCGGAGTAGCGCAGGCGCGGATTGCAACCCCATCGGCCTTGCCCTTGCTGCACTTGAAATCCCCCACCAGCCACGCCACCAGATAGGTCGACATGCGAGGAGTCGTCGCAAACGCAATCGTCCGCTTCCCCGCCACCGGCCCCGGACGATCCGAGACGACCGTCATATTGGAGATCACCTCGTCTCCCGCATCCACCACCAGCGACACGTCGAACGTAGCCTTCAGCGCAGGCTCATCGAAGCTGGGGAAGGCCCGCCGAGCGTCGGTCGCCTCGAACTGGGTCACGCCATAATTGCGCGTCTTGGTCTTCGACAGATAGAAGCCGCGCAGCTTGTCGTTCAGAATTCCCCGATACTCGATCGCCAGCCGCACCCGTCCCGCCGGCAACTCCCGCGCAAAGCTAAATGTGGCCTGCTCCTGCGCCTCATCCAGAGCCACTGTAGCCGACTGCCCCGTCGCCGATTGCCCTTCCCCTCCACTCCAGCCAATCCCTTTACTACTCTTGTCATTCCCCCCAGCCCCCTTGTCATTCTGAGCGTAGCGAAGAATCCCCGCATTTGTCTTTGCATTTGCTGTTGTCGTTGCAGTTGCAACCCCGACTCCATCGTCCGGCACCACAAACGCCTGCACCGAGACAAACTCGATCTCCGCTGCATTCAGCGTAATGCTCTTGCTCGGCGCGTCGAGTACAACCTCGATCGTCTCGCTCCCGGTAAACGTCGCATCCTTCAGGTCCGGTGTAATCACCAGCGAGTAGTGGTCTGGTCGCACCCCGCCGGGCAGCCTCTGCGCCTCAGCGCGCAGCCCGAAGCCCGCAACTGCCGCCAATCCCGCCACCACCAGCCCACGCCAAATCCCCATTGCGCTCCGTTCCCATTTAAACCACTCCCACCAGAGTAAATCCTGCGCCCCCACTGAATCCGTTACCCCATGCAAATCATGGAGATTCAATGCAAGAGCATTTTCACTCTTGCTATAGGCATAAGAATAGTCACCCTGAGCGAGCGCGAAGCGCGAATCGAAGGATCTACAGTTTTCTTCATGCCGCAACACTTTACGCCAAATGTTCTATTTTCTCGATCAGCCGCAACGGAAACTTTGACCCCAGCAGAATGGTTTGCTACACTCAAATAGTTGTGCGGCGAAGTAGCAGGACGCGGCATAAACAAACAGGCGCGGTGTTAGCTGTTCCTGAAGCCATACCAAGATGTTCCTGAGTAGCTCAATGGCAGAGCATTCGGCTGTTAACCGAAGGGTTGTAGGTTCGAGTCCTACCTCAGGAGCCAA
>JARLFY010000010.1 GCA_031296325.1 Acidobacteriaceae bacterium
CGGCTTCGTTTTCATCGTCTCCGGCATCGGCGTTCGGCTGGCGAAGATTTGCGCAGACCGCAGCGGTTTACAGTTGTTTCATTGAAGTCGTACTGTAGAGGAACCCGAAGATGCAGGCGGGCATGACCGTGGATGATTTGGCGATACCGATCGACCTCCCGAACGAGGAAGCAGCTCTCGTGGCCCAGCTAAAGTCTGGCTCCGAGCAGGCCTTCGCCCAGCTCATCGACCGATTCCACCGGCCTCTCTACTCGCTGATTGCGCGCAGCCTACAGGATCCCTCCGATGCCGCAGACATCACGCAGGAGGTCTTCCTCAAGGTCTTCCGCTCCATTGGCGGATTCCACGGCGAGGCCAGTCTGCGCACCTGGCTCTATCGCATCGCTCTGCGCGAGGCCTCCAACCAGCGCCGCTGGTGGACTCGCCACAAATATCAGGAAGTCTCCCTTGATGCTCCGCTTGGCTCGGAGTGCGATGACGAAAGCGACCCGCGCTGTAGGAGTGAGTTTCTCGCCAACGACGACTGTTCTCCCTTCGATTACGCTGCGCAGGAGGAGACACGCGAGCGTGTAGAAGCCGCTCTGCGACAGGTTCCCGAGGCCTTCCGCTCCGTCGTCGTGCTGCGTGAGATCGAGGGCTTTGCCTACGATGAGATCGCCGAAATCCTTAAGATCAACATCGGCACCGTCAAATCCAGACTCATGCGGGGCCGCGCAGCCCTGCGCGCCGCGCTCGCTCCAACCGTTGCCCCCCCGCTCCCTTCCCTTCCCGCTTCCTCTCCGAACTTTAGCCTGAACTCCTCGCTGGAGGTTTTGCAATGAAGAACTCTTCCTGTAAAGCCATCCGATCCACCTTCTCCGACTACCTCGACGGCGCACTCAGCGGCCTCCAGATGCAGCAGATCGCACGCCACATCGAGGGCTATGAAGACGACCGCAGCGAAAGAATCGCCGGATGCACGGCCTGCGCGCGCGAACTCGCCGCATGGCGCACCGCGCAGGAGGCTCTCTCTGCACTCGGCCCGCTCAAAGCTCCCGCCGACCTCAGCCGCAGATTGCGACTCGCCATCGCGCAGGAACGCGAGCAGAGCAACTGGCATCTGCTCGACCGCCTCTCGCTGGCTTGGGAGAACTCCGTTCACCCGCTACTTCTGCGGGCCACAGCCGGATTCGCCGGATCGGTCGCGCTGGTAGGTAGCGTGACTCTTCTGCTCGGGGTGGTCGCTGCGCCGCAGGCCGTGCTGGCCAACGACGAGCCGCTGGGCGCCATCACCGCGCCGCACTACCTCTACTCGACCACCACAGCCGAAACAGTCGCCACCGAGTACGACAGCGCAGTCGTCGTCGAGGCCTCGATCGACAGCTCTGGACGCGTCTACGACTACACCATCGTCGCAGGCCCGCAGGATCAGGCCGTGCGTTCCCAGGTCGTCAACCAGCTTCTGGGCAGCGTCTACCAGCCCGCCAGCGCCTTCGGAGTCCCCATCCGCGGACGCGTCGTCATCACCTTCGCCGGAATCTCCGTCTACGGATAAGAACTCGGGTCATGAATTCCCAATCGTGGAGTGTTCTCCCCGTTACTGTAACCTTCGCGCACGCCAAGCGCCGACACTCCACAAAACACCATCCAGCGCGACTTCCCTACCCCGCAAGCGGTATGCTGAACTGCATCAACCAATCCACGGAGAGTCCATCGTGCGAGCAGTAAAATCTATAGTAATCGCCCTACTTTTCGGCCTCAGCGCCGTCGCCATCGCCCAGACCAGCGCGTCGAAGACTCCCGCCGAGCAGATGGCCGCAACCGTCCTCCAGCAGCGCGCCGCCGATGCAACCTCTTGCCACTGGGGATACGAAGAGGGCGTTCTGCTCGACGGTATGGTCGCCGAGTGGCACGCTACCGCCAACGCCGCCGACTTCAACTTCATCCAGTCCGTCGTCGATAAATGCATCGCTCCTAACGGCTCCATCGCCGGCTACAAGCCCGGAGAGCACTCGCTCGACGAGATCGAGATGGGCCGCGCCGTTCTCTTTCTCTACCGCGTTACGCTGAACGCAAAGTACGCCCTCGCCGCAATGTTTCTCCATGAACAGCTCGGCCAGCAGACGCGCACAGCCAGCGGCGGCTACTGGCACAAACAGATCTATCCCAACCAGATGTGGCTGGACGGAGCCTACATGGCCGAGCCATTCCGTGCGCAGTACGCCGCCACCTTTCAGCAGCCCGCCGAGTTCGACGACATCGCCCGCCAACTCCTCCTGATGGACGCCCACATGCGCGACGCAAGCTCCGGCCTGCTGCGCCACGGCTGGGACGAGTCCCGCCAGATGCCGTGGGCCGACAAGACCACCGGCCTCAGCCCCGAGGTCTGGGCGCGCGCCATGGGCTGGTACGCGATGGCCCTCGTCGACACGCTCGACTGGTTTCCGCAAGACCATCCGCAGCGCGCCGCCCTGATCGACGCGCTCAAGCGCACCATGGCCGCGACGCTCAAGGTTCAGGACGCCAAGACCGGCCTCTGGTGGCAGGTGATGGATCGCCCGCAACACAACGGCCCCCTGATGCAGAAGCAGCCCGACGGCAGCATCCGCTTCGGCAAGGCGCACAGCGACAACGGCAACTTCCTTGAAGCCTCGGCAAGCTGCATGTTCACCTACGCGCTGGCCAAGGGCGTTCGCATGGGCTATCTTCCGCCGTCGGATCAGACTCCCGCACAACGCGCGTGGGACGGCATCCAGAGGCAGTTCCTCACCACCGCCCCCGACGGCGCGCTCATCCTCCACGGCACGGTCAAGGTCGGAGGACTCGGCGGCACTCCCTACCGCGCCGGAGACTTCGACTACTACATCCACGAGCCGGTCGTCGATCAGGACAGGAAGGGCCTGGGAGCGTTCCTGCTCGCGGGCTCAGAGATCGCGCAGCCCTTCAACACGCAGCCCAGCCCAGCAAAAAACAGCGCCGCAATGACCGGACTGCTTCCCAGTTCGCGCGACTACCGCAGTGCGCCACCGCCCGCAGCAACCCAGCGCAAGACCGCGCTGATTGACGCGTGGTTCAACTCGCAGACGCGTAAAAACCCCTTCGGCCAGACCGAACTCTTCCATTACAAGTGGGACGACGACTCGATCAACGGCTACTCCCTCTTCGGGCGCGCCTTGCAGGGTTACGGCGTCTCACTGGTCGAGCAGACCACCGCTCCCACCTCCGCCGCGCTGGCCCACGCGCAGATCTACCTGATCGTCTCGCCCGACATCCCCATCAAAAACCCCGCGCCGCATTACATGGACAAGCCCAGCGGCGACGCCATCGAAGCCTGGGTTCGTTCCGGCGGAGTCCTTCTTCTCTTCTCCAACGACCGCGACAACACCGAGTTTGAACACTTCAACACGCTCGCCGACCGCTTCGGAATCCACTTCAACCCAGTCCTCTCCCACCACGTCGTCGGCGAAGATCACGCCTCGGGCGAGGTCGTCATTCCTCCTGGCACAGGAATCTTCGGAGCGGGCTTCTCCGCGTTTATGAAGGACACCAGTTCGATCACAGTAAGCGGACCCGCCAAGGCCTTGGTCACCGACCACGGTGACATCATGATTGCCCTGGCGCACGTCGGCAAAGGAACCGTCCTCGCCGTAGTCGATCCGTGGATCTACAACGAGTACGCCGACGGACGCAAGCTCCCCCAATACAACGGCTTTCAGGCCGCAGCCGACCTGGCCCGCTGGGCCGCAAGCCAAGCAAAGCAGCCATCTTTTTGATATTCAAAATAGCCGGGTGCCCCATCTTCGGCGCAGCTTCATCGCGCCTAAGATGGGGTTCGTTGCCGGGGCCCCATCCATCGCCGATTCTGGCGATGGATGGGATGAATGCAGATCGCACCGCTAGCCATTACTTTGCCGTTGCGGTTGTCTTTGCCGTTGTCTTTATAGTATTTCCCCCCAAGGGGATAGATTTTCGTGGTGCGAGCGAAAAGCAGATTCCTCCGCTGCGCTGCGGATTGACAAACAACAGGCTGCGGAATGACAAACAGCAAGCACAACTGCAATCACAAAAGAGCAATATGACCTTGCCCCCGCAAAACGTATCCCTTAGCAAACTGTTCTAATGCGAAAGGGTAGCGAAGATGACGAAGGCAACGCGGGGACGTTACACGCTTGAGTTCAAGCAAGAGGCGGTTC
>JARLFY010000011.1 GCA_031296325.1 Acidobacteriaceae bacterium
GCCATCGCCAATCGCCTGTAGGCGGACAGCTTCTGGCCGGGCTGCATTGGCACCGGGGGAGAAAAAGCTTGACGCGGATAGAAGCACGGATCAGGACGGATAGGGCAAAGACGAGTACCGGGATTCTGGGATTAACACTTCGCAGGATGCTCTGATGGCCTGAGTCAGTCGTTTGTTGAAGTGATAGGTCGGGCCTTCAGCCCTTGGACGTTGTGCTGTGCGTACCCTAGGCCGTATCGACATATAGCTCTTTTGTGATTGCAGTTGTGCTTGCTGTTTGTCATTCCGCAGCGTAGCGGAGGAATCTGCTTTTCGCTCGCACCACGAAAATCTATCCCCTTGGGTGGGAAATACTATAAAGACAACGGCAAAGACAACCGCAACGGCAAAAGCAGATTCCGCCGCTACGCTGCGGAATGACAAACAAAAGAGAGGCAACAGCAGCGTCACAAAGCAACGTGTATATGTCGATACGGCCTAGTGCTGGATTAGCCGTTTCCCCTTGGATAAGGGTTACAGGCTCAGATGCAGTGGAGTGAAAAGAAAGGGACGCAGCTTTGATGGCTGCGTCCCTTTTGCTGTTTGCGTGGAAGGTTGGTGGCTAGATGGAGCTCATGTTGTGCAGGAACTCTTGGTTGTTGCGCGTCTTGGAGAGCTTGTCGGTGAGCAGTTCCATGGCCTCGACCGGCGAGAGCGGGTTGAGAACCTTGCGCAGAATCCAGGTGCGCGATAGCTCGTCCTTGGGGATGAGCAGCTCTTCCTTACGCGTACCCGAGCGCTGGATGTCGATGGCCGGGAAGACGCGCTTGTCGACGAGCTTGCGGTCGAGGATGACCTCCATGTTGCCGGTTCCCTTGAACTCCTCGAAGATGACCTCGTCCATGCGCGAGCCGGTGTCTACGAGCGCCGTCGCGATGATGGTGAGCGAGCCGCCCTCTTCAATGTTGCGCGCCGCGCCGAAGAAACGCTTCGGGCGTTGCAGCGCGTTGGAATCGACGCCGCCGGAGAGTACCTTGCCCGAGGGCGGAACGATGGTGTTGTAGGCGCGCGCAAGACGCGTGATCGAATCCAGCAGGATGACCACGTCGCGCTTGTGTTCGACCAGCCGCTTGGCCTTCTCGATGACCATCTCGGCGACCTGTACGTGGCGCGCGGCTGGCTCGTCGAAGGTCGAGCTGATGACCTCGCCCTTGACCGAGCGCTGCATGTCGGTGACCTCTTCCGGGCGCTCGTCGATGAGCAACACGATGAGGACGATCTCCGGGTGATTGGTCGTGATGGAGTTGGCTATCGACTGTAGCAGCATCGTCTTGCCGGTGCGTGGCGGAGCGACGATCAGACCGCGCTGGCCCTTGCCTACGGGCGTCAGCAGATCCATCACGCGGCCAGAGATGTGCTCGCGGTCGGTCTCCATCTTGACCCGCTCCTCGGCGTAAAGCGGAGTGAGGTTGTCGAACAGAATCTTGTTGCGCGTCTCTTCGGGCGACTCGAAGTTGATCGCCTCAATCTTGACCAGAGCGAAGTACTTCTCGCCCTCGTGCGGCGGGCGGACGTTGCCGCTGATGGTGTCGCCGGTCTTGAGGTCGAACTTGCGAATCTGGCTGGGCGAGACGTAGATGTCGTCCGGGCCGGGCAGGTAGTTGTAGTCGGGCGAGCGCAGGAAGCCATAGCCGTCGGGCAGGATCTCGAGGACGCCCTCGGCGAAGATATGGCCCTCTTTTTCGGATTGAGCCTGAAGGATCTTGAAGATGAGGTCCTGCTTGCGCAGGCCGCTGGTTCCGGCAATGTCGAGGCCGCGGGCGAGCTTGGTAAGCTCGGCGATATTGTGCTCTTTGAGTTCTGAAATCGTCATTATTTACCTGAATTTTCGGGGGATTTGCTGCGAGGGAGGGGAGTTGTCAACCCGGAACGCTTGACGAGACCAACCCTGAAAGCGGAGGAGACGTGCGAAGTCCGGAAGCAACTATGGGGATTGAGTGAATTATACGCTTGCAGGAGGGGGCGATGCGGTGTGAATTTCTTGTACAGAGGCTTGGATCCTCTGTACAAAAAAGCGGCCAGGCCGCGCGGTTTTAGGCCGCGCGGCGTTCTTCGAGGCTGTCGACAGCCGCCGGAACGGCAGCAGCGTTTACATCCATGGGAACAGTGTCCTTGAAGCGGTCGAGAACTTCGTTGGTCGTGTCCTGAACGCGGGTATTGGGCTTGTGCAACTTGCGCGTCGCCTTGGAGGCAAGCTGGCAAAGCTCGTAGCGGTTGGTGACGTGGGTGAGTGCTCCAAAGATAAGATCTGAGCGCATATATATTCCTTTCAGTTCCTGGCAGCTAGTCTCCTAGCGGCGAATCGCTTCCTGCGGCGAAGGGCGTGATGTCAACGATGGATTGACTTCCTTCAAACTTCTTCGGGCTTTGTCGAACCGGAGATGCGGCTCGCATGCCTTGATATCCTGTTGAATCAAAAAACTTTACGCAAACGATAGAATCCGTACTAATACGCCGTCCCTGATCCTGAACCTAAGATGCCGTAATCATGGGAGGCTCCGTGCAGTTTTTAACTTTTATTCGATACGCGCTTCTCAGGGCATACTAGACTGCGGCGCAGAGACCCGCGTCTCCCTCCATACATTACCGACTACTCATGAACGATGGATCATTCGGCGTTTCTGCAAACAACAAGAACTTGGCGCGGCGTAGTACACTAATACCTGCCCCAATCTCTTCCGCAGAGTCACCAGCAAGCATCCTTGCCGACTGCCTATCAGGCCTGCGAACCTTGCCGACCTGCCTACATGGAGCAACTTCCTACATAAACAAGATATATGGTATGACCTCTTGAGTCAATACTTATTTTGGGAAGTTTGCAAAATAAATCTTCCATAAATGGGATGCGGCAACGTCTGCCACTCCCGCCTTTTGTAGTCAGTCTAATCCCGGTTCGTGGCCCTCCGGAAATCGATTCATCACTCCCGCAAAAATGCTCTAGAATAAGCCTTCATGGCAGACCGACTTTACCTGAGTCTTTGGTACCCCAACTTCCGTCTGGAGACGCTCCCCGCAGCACTTGCCGGAGTTCTGCATCAGTTTGCCCTGGTGGGGGGAAAGCGTGTCTCCGCAGCCTCGGCCTTCCCCATCAACTTCGCCGAGCCGCCCATCTACCAGCGCATCTACGTGGTCGATGACAACGCCCCCCAAGTGGAGCAGCTCGCGCAGATCAACCCCGCCTCCGAGTCCACAGACGAATTGATCGACGCAGCCGTAGCCGAAGCCACCGAGCAACTCCACGAAGACATGGCCTACGAGTTCGAGATGCACTGGCAACTTTGGACTCGCGAAGGTCAAGAGCCAGCCTTCAGCCCAGACGCCGTCGATTACGACACCGACGACGAGGACGAAGCCGACCTCAACGCCACCGCGCCTGACCCCGCCTGGCACCTGCGCACCCACACCATCCGCGTCCTCGGCTTCGGCCCCAGCTTCGACGTCACCGGATACGAGCAGAACGGCCACCTGCTGATCGACTTTGGCCTCGACACCCCTTGGGTTCCCGAGCCGCTGCACCCCGCGCCCTCGCTCAAGGCTCTCGCCGAGACGGGCCTCGACGAGACGGCGCAGATTCACATCCAGCAAAACATAGAAAAACTGCTGGCCTTTACCCTGCTCATCGAGAAGAACTGCGGCATTAGCAGCCGCCTGCTCTGGACCGAGTCCGGCGAACCCCTCGCCGATAAGCTTATCGCCCGCCTCCAGCGCGTCCACTAAGCCACGGAGAAAGCTTTATCCGCAGAGATGCGGATCGACATGAGTTCACACTGCCGAATCCACGTCGGCAATTCGACGCAAATTCGCAGCCAGCATCCCATTGCTGCGATACTGGTATACGGAGTTGTGGAGATGGCTGAGGTTTGCACTATCTGCGAAGGATTGGGGCTGCGCATTGAGCAGCAGGATGGGCGACAGGTCGCGCTTCCCTGTTCCTGCCGCATCGAGCAGCGCACGGCGCGCCGAATCGCTCGCGCCCACATTCCCAAGCGCTACGAGCACTGCACTCTGGTGGACTTCGACACTAGTTACCACGGGGCCGACAAGAGCCTGCGTTCGGCCTGCCTCATGGCGCGCCGCTTCGTCGAGGGCTACCCGGTTGAGACCAACGGCAAGGGTCTTCTGCTGACCGGAGACATCGGCGTCGGCAAGACGCACATCGCCGTTGGCCTGCTGAAGGAGCTGATCGCCAACCGTGGCGTACAGGGCCTCTTCTATGACTACCGAGAGCTGTTGAAGGAGGTGCAGAATAGCTACAATCCGCAGGTTTCGGCGACCGAGCTGGGAATTCTGCGCCCTGTCTTCGAGGCCGAGGTTCTTGTCCTCGACGAGTTGGGCGCGGCCAAGCCCACCGACTGGGTCTGGGACACGGTCGCGCAGATCCTGAACTCGCGCTACAACGAACGACGCACCACGATCATCACCACGAATTACCCCAATCAGGCTGGCCTGATGGCCGCGCCCACCGACTCGCTGAAGTCGCAGGCCACGCGCGCCATGCGCCAGGAGACGCTCGGCGACCGTATCGGCGAACGAATGCTCTCGCGCCTGCAAGAGATGTGCGTCGTCGTCGAGATGCATGGCAAGGACGCCCGCCAAGGCATCTCCCGCGCCCGCTTCTCGTAGGCCGTAACGCCTCATTCAGCACAAATATTTCAGCAAAAGCATGTAAATATTGGCTGCGTCCTTCATATCATTCGCTAGCCCCGCAAAACTTCGTACAATAGGAATATTGTGACTTTAGACTTCTTGGGTACTTTGCAACGGACACAGATGTGTGGCGAGCTTCGCGCAGAACAGGCGGGGCAGGATGTTGTGCTGATGGGTTGGGTCAACCGGCGGCGCGACCATGGAAACCTGATCTTCCTCGACGTGCGCGACCGCACCGGGATTACGCAGGTCGTACTCGATCACGAGCAGGCGGGCGAGGCGCACGCCAAGGCCGAAGCCGCGCGCTCGGAGTTCGTCGTCGCGGTCAAGGGACGGGTGCGCCGTCGCGCTGCCGGACTGGAAAATCCCAACATGCCGACCGGCGAGATTGAGGTCGTGGCCAACGAACTACTGCTTCTGAATGAATCGAAGACGCCGCCGTTTTCGCCTGCCGAAGACGCCATCGCCAACGAAGAGGTACGCCTCAAGTATCGCTATCTTGACCTGCGCCGCACCGAGATGCAGCACAACTTCGCCCTGCGCAGCCGCGTCGCCATGGCCATCCGTAACTTCCTGGTAGACGAGGGCTTTCTGGAGATCGAGACGCCGTTCATGACGCGCTCCACGCCCGAAGGCGCGCGCGACTACCTCGTCCCCAGCCGCGTTCACGCCGGAACCTTCTACGCGCTGCCCCAGTCGCCGCAGATCTTCAAGCAGATTCTGATGATCTCGGGCTTCGACAAATACTTCCAGATTGCGCGCTGCTTCCGCGACGAAGACCTTCGCGCCGACCGTCAGCCGGAGTTCACTCAGATCGATCTGGAGATGAGCTTCCCGCAGATGGAGAACATCTTCCGCACGGCCGAGGGATTCCTCGTCGCTGCGTTCAACGCCGCTGGAATCAAGCTGACCACGCCGTTCGTCCACATGACCTACGACGAGGCGATCAAGAATTACGGCATCGACAAGCCCGATATGCGCCTGCCCGCGATGGTCTCGCTCGACGACTTGCTGCCACCCGATCTGCGCACCACGCTCAAGATTGAGCAAGGCCTGCCCATCCTCGGCTTCGTGATTCCCGGCGTCGGCGAGCTGAGCGGTTCGGCGCGCAAGGCTCTGCTCAACGAGGTTCGCGGCGGCTTCGGAGACTGCGGTCTCGACCTGCTCGACGTCGTGCGCCTGCGTACCAGCCCGGACTTCGCGCCGCTGGCCGATGCCATCTCCGCCGCGCTGGCCAAGGGCCTCGGCGTTGACGCGCTCAGCCCCGACGACCTTATCACCGTCGTCACGCCTAAGCTCGGAACCCCGGCGAAGTGGAACCACGATCCGCAGTGGATCTACAAGCGCGTCGGCGCGCTCCGCCTGCAACTCGGTACCAAGTACGCCGAGAAGCACGGTCGTTTCGCCAAGACCGGAACCGAGTCCGACTTCAAGTTCTGCTGGGTCACCGACTTCCCCATGTACGAGTGGGATGAAGAAGCCAAGGTCTGGAACGCCGCGCACCACCCGTTCACCTCGCCGCACGAAGAGGACATCAAGGCGGGCCGCCTGACCAACGACAAGGGAGCCGTCCGCGCGCTGGCCTACGACATCGTGCTGAATGGCACGGAGTTAGGCTCAGGCTCGATCCGTATCCATCGTCAGGATGTGCAAGCGGAGATCTTCCGCTCGCTGGGCATGACGGACGAAGAGGCGCACGAACGCTTCGGATTCTTCCTCGATGCGCTGGAGTACGGAACGCCTCCGCACGGCGGCATCGCGCTGGGCCTCGACCGCATCGTGATGATCCTCGCCGGAGCCACCAGCCTGCGCGAAGTCATCGCCTTCCCCAAGACCGCCAAAGCCATCGACCTGATGGTTGACGCGCCCACTCCGGTCAGCGACCTCCAACTCCGCGACCTGCACCTGCGCACCGTATCGCGCAGCTAGGCCACTCGATCACGGCAAAATAAAAGAGAAGCTGGTTGCATGACGCAACCAGCTTCTCTTTTTGTGTCCAGCTTTCTTGTCCAGCGCTCAGACCGTGCGAGTGCTTTGGAAGCTATTCCGTCCAGCGCTTGAAGACGAGCGAGCCATTGGTGCCGCCGAAGCCGAAGGAGTTCGACAGGGCGTACTCGATCTTGGCGGGCTGCGGCTTCTTGGGAACGTAGTTCAGGCGGCAGGCTGGATCGACCTCGTCGAGATTCATCGTCGGTGGAGCAATCTGATTCAGCAAGGCCATAACGGTGATGCCGGCCTCCAAACCGCCCGCGCCGCCCAGCAAATGGCCGGTCATGGATTTGGTGGAACTGACGAGAAGAGTGTGGTTCAGTGCGTGCTCGCCAAAGACGTTCTCAATGGCCTTGGATTCGAGCGAGTCGCCGACCGGAGTTCCGGTGGCATGTGCGTTGAGGTAGCCGATCTGATCCGGCAAGATTCCCGCGGCCTTGATCGCTGCATTCATCGCGCGTCGGCAACCATCTCCCTCGGGAGCCATTCCGGTCATGTGATAGGCGTCCGACGACATACCGTAGCCGACGACCTCGGCCAGAATCTTTGCGCCGCGCGCCTTTGCTGATTCGAGGTCTTCGAGAATCAGGATTCCCGCACCCTCACCGACGACAAAACCGTCGCGATCCTTGTCCCAGGGACGACAGGCGTGGGTCGGATCATCGTTGCGTGTGGAGAGTGCCTTCATGGCAGCGAATCCGCCAACGCCCATGGGCGTGATGGCGCCTTCGGTGCCGCCCGCGATCATGGCGTCGGCATCGCCGCGCTGGATGATGCGAAAGGCGTCGCCGATGGAGTGAGCCGACGATGCGCATGCAGTTGCAGTAGCCTCGTTAGGCCCACGCGCTCCGAAGCGGATCGAGACGTGTCCTGCGGCGAGGTTGACAATCGCTCCGGGGATAAAGAACGGCGAGATCTTGCGCGGACCACCGGCCAACATCGCCGAGTGTTCACGCTCGATCACGTCGAAGCCGCCGATGCCCGAGCCAATGTGAACGCCAACGCGATCACGGTTCGACTCGTCGACCTTCAGGCCGGAGTGAGTCATCGCCTCCTGCGCTGCAGCGAGAGCAAAATGGATGAAACGTCCCATCTTGCGCGCTTCTTTCTTGTCGATGAAGAGCAGCGGGTCAAAGTCCTTGACCTCTGCGGCGAAGCGCACGGAGTGGCCTTCAAGGTCGAAAGCCTTGATCTCTGCCATGCCGCTGCGACCTGCGAGCAGGCCCTCCCAGACTTCAGGCGCGGTTTTTCCGACCCCGCAAACGAGGCCGATTCCGGTAACGACGACTCTGCGTCGCCAGGGCTGCTGCTCTATCGGGTGCGTAGCTTCCATTATTACTTTGCCGCCTTCTGATTCTTTTCGATGTAGTCTACGGCGTCCTTGACGGTCTTGATCTTCTCGGCGTCTTCGTCAGGAATCTGAATGTCGAAGCCCTCTTCGAACTGCATGACCAGCTCAACGACGTCGAGCGAATCCGCTCCGAGATCTTCCTGGAAGCTTGCGCCTGGGGTGACTTCGGCCTCATCCACCTGAAGCTGCTCGACGATAATCTGCTTTACCTTTTCCTCAACTGCTGCCATGTCGTTCTCCTGTGTCTTTCGATTCAAATTTCAATACATGTAGTTCAAAAATCCGTTGCGACGGTACAACCTTCAGTATAGGTCTGACATCCTTCCGCCAGAATACGCCGAAGCATATGCGCAAGACTCAAGGATACCGAGCACCTAGCAGAGTGTAAAGCAAAGCGACGCGAAAATGTAAAATTCCCTTTGAACATCTTCCCTCATTCATCCTCCCCGGCGGCGGCCATTGCGGGCAAAAGGCCGTCGAATCCTACACTTGACGGTGCGGGAAGGGATGCTTCCGGAGTATCTGAACTGACATCGCGCAGAGTTCGATTGATGGCGCGCGTTCGCACTCCGAGCTTGTCGATGGTTCCCTGCACCTTGCCCACATCGTCCGTCATCTTGTCCATCAACTTCTCAAACGTGCCAAACTCCTTGCGGGCGTTGGCCAGAACCTTCCAGACCTCGTCGCCCTTCTGCTGCATCTGCAACATGTGGAAGCCCATCTGGAAGCTGCTGAGGATCGCCGACAGGGTGCTTGGCCCGGCGATGGTTACGCGACAGTTCTGCTGGATGTCGGTCTGTAGGCCATCGCGACGCATAACCTCGGCGTACAGCCCTTCAGTGGGAAGAAACATGATTGCGAAGGAGGTTGTGGTCGGCGGTTCGATGTATTTCTCGCAGATCTTTTTCCCTTCGTTGCGGATCGCGGTCTCGAAGGCCCTGCCAGCACTGACGATGTCCAAGCCATCCTGATACGCTGTCTCAAGCCGCTCCCATGCTTCGCGGGGAAACTTCGAGTCGATGGGCAAGAGCGCCTCGCCAGTGGGCGTGGGCAGTTTGACCGCGAACTCGACGGCCTCCTGCGATCCGGCCTTGACGCGCACATTCTTCTCGAACTGGTTTGCCGCCAGCATCTGCTTGAGCAGCGTCTCCAGCATGACCTCGCCGATGGTTCCGCGCGACTTGACGTTGGTGAAGATGCGGGAGAGATCGTCGACTCCCGCCGAAAGCTTGGTCATCTCGCCGAGGCCAGCATGAACCTTGGTGAGCTGATCCGTAACCTGTCCGAAGCTCTCGGTCAGGCGCGTCTGTAGCGTCGATTGCAGCTTCTCATCGACGGTCGCGCGCATCTCATCCAGCTTGGCCGCATTGGTCTCATTCAGCTTGTTCAGCCGCTCCTCGATAGCTGCGCGCATCTTGTCCTGAAGCGCAACATTGCTGCTCATCAACTCGTTGAGCCTTGCGTTCAAAGACTCGCGCAACGCTGTCTGCTGCGTGTTCGTTGCCTCGCGCAGAGACGTCTGCTGCGCATTGACCGACTCGCGCAACGAGGTTTGCTGCGCGCTGGACTCCGCCGCAGAGGCCGAGAGACGCTGGGTGATTGCTCCCATCTGCGTCTCGACGGCGCGGCGAAGCTGGTCGCTGGAACTCTTGTTGTCCTCGCGAAAGCTGTTGAGATCGGCCTTGAGCGTCTGTCCGACCACCGCGATATTGGCGGTGATCTCTGTGCGTAGCGTGCCGAAGTCGGCGGTATTGGCCTCGCGAGTGCGGCGCGACTCTTCGGCGATGTCGGTGCGCATCTGCGCCAGCGAGTCGCGAACAATGTCGGCGCGTGCGTCGAGGCGGGTCAACTTGTCGGCAAGATCGCCGAGACGCGGATCGGGTTCGGCGGCGACCGGCTTGCGCAGCCAGAGCGCAACGACAGCCAGCAAAACAACGGATTGCAGGACGAGAACTACAGCGAGCATTCGACTTTCCTTCGCCTACAGAATAGCACTGAATTGCTCTTTCAGGATTTGGGGCGATCATTCCTTGCCGTTGTTGGTTCGCTGGCTTGCAGGAACGCTTCCGGACTCTCAATCTCCACCGGGCGATTCGGGGTCCAGCGTCCTTTGTCGAGATAAATGCCCAGCAGAATGGCTGCAATCTCCGGCTGAATGATGCTGAGTGGCGCAATGTATCGCTTGGTTTTGAGGAACGCCTCAGCCCCGCCGCGGACTGGACGACTGCGCCGAATCGATCCTGGAACCTGCGGAATCCTGAAGACCCGGAGATGCGCATCAGGGTGCTTTGTGCCGTAGGAATAGACGCAGCGGGCGACCTGCTTCGGCAGCAGGAAACCAAGGTCGGCAAAACGGTTGCGCTTCACCAGATTCGGCACGTAGAGGTTGAGCAGTTCGGCGGCAAAGTTGGCGCAGTTGGCATGATACGCATCGTAGATATGGCGGTTGGGGCGGGAGTTCAACACCGCGACAACCCGCTCATCCTGAGCGCGCGTGGTCGCAATCTGGAATCCCCAGAGGCTTCGCGTGTAAGCCATTCCAGACGACTCCCACCACTCCTCGTTACTCTTGAGCACAACAGAGCTATCGGGAAAGGCCTGCTTCAGATAGCGTTCGCGATACTGCGCTCGAAGGCCGTCCACCTGCGACTTCGTGGCGTAGGACAACACCTCATCCGTGCGGTCGGTGGCATAGAGAAACTGCATGATCGGCGTGGCCAGCCAGTCGTATTGGATGAGGTCGTAGCGCGCAATGGCGACTCCTGCGGGTTCTCCGGGCTGGCACATGCGCACCTTGAGCGGCCCATCGGCGCAGACGCGATCCAGATAGATCGTCACATGGCCGACTGGAATCATGGTTCCAAGGCTGTCGAACGGTTCGCCGACCAGAACCGTAACCGCAGCCCGAGCGGCATGCGGAACACAACAGAGAAAGAGCAGAGCCAACAGAACAGACTTACGCAGCACAGCTCCCATCTGTGGTCTGCGCGACGTTCTCCTACGCTGCGTCAGCTTTAACATCCTTTTCATTATGAGGGATAATCGCTCTTTCGGTATGCGGGCTAATCCCTTTTTCAGTATGAGCGCCAATCATCGCGGACAGGGAGGCATCCAGAATACGATCTGCGATTGCGGCTGCCTCGCGCGCAGGTCGAATGTCGTGGACGCGAAGAATGTGCGCTCCCGCTAGAATTGCCGCGGAATTTGCTGCCGAGGTAGCGTGCTGATAGGCGTCGGACTGCTTCGGCATCTCGCCCACGGTTCGACGCAGAAAGCCTTTGCGCGAGACGCCGATCAGCAGCGGGTAGCCCAGAGTGCGCAACTCGTCGAGTTGCGCCAGCAACGGGTAGTTCTCGTCGCGGACTTTGCCGAAACCGAATCCGGGATCAAGCACAATCGCCTCGCGAGCGATGCCTGCGGCCAGTGCGGCCTGAGCGCGCTCCTCCAGTTCGCGTTGCACCAGCGGTAACACCTCCGAAGACGGGAGGGCGGCTTGATTGAGCCACTGCTGCGGACGACCGCGCGTGTGCATCAGAACGGCTCCGCAGCCCAGCGTAGCGCAGTTCTCGGCCATCTTTTCGTCCCACAGCAGTCCGCTGACATCATTGATGATCTCTGCGCCCTCCTCGACGGCCATCCGCGCCGTTTCGGCGTGGTAGGTGTCAATCGACAGAATGGCGTTGGGCCGCGCTACAAGGATCGCGCGCAGAACCGGCAGAACGCGGGCCTGCTCTTCGGCTGCACTGACCGGAATGGCGTTGGGCTTGGTCGATTCGCCGCCAAGGTCGATAAGATCCGCGCCATCGTCAAGCATCTCCAACGCCCGGTCCACTCCCGCATCGACGTTGACGTAATGGCCTCCATCGGAGAACGAGTCCGGGGTCGCGTTCAGAATGCCCATGACGAGGGTGCGCGAACCCAAGGCAAGATTGCGGCTGTGAAGTCGCCAGTCGAAACGTGTGCGAACCGTAAATGGCATGAGTTCTCCTGACTGGGGAAGATGGCTTAGGGAAGAAAAGCCGTACCCCGGGGCCTATAGCCCCATTTCGGCGGGTTTTGGGTTCCAGCAAAAGCCCGCCTCTGGCCCACCTAGCGCAACGCAGTGTGAATAATGCGCATCTGGGGCATCTGCTGATTCCAGTTCTCTGGAATCGTCTCAAAGGTGAGGCGAAACTCGCGGTCATCGCCGGGTTTGAGCGGCTGCATGCTGACCGGCTCGGTGTCGATGTAGGGCTGCTTCATGCGGATCAGCGTCAACGGCACGGTGTCGATCTGCGGAGCCAGACCCTCGTCGTTCTGGAAGACGACCTGCACGGTGACCGCATTGACGGTCTGACTGCCGGTGTTGACGATATGCCCATCGAGATAGGTTAGCTTGCCGCCGGAGAGATTCGCCGACTCGCTCATGGCAAGCTGCGAGAACGGAAGACTGGCCGCATAGGCGTCCTCGGGCTGAAGAGTATTCGGCGCAACGACGGTCTTTTTGTGTCCGACAATAAGCCCCACGGCGAGCACAATCAACACAATCAGCGCGGCAACGCCCCAAGCCACCATCGGTACGCCACCGCGCGGCGCAGAGCCGGAGGCAAAGATGGGAGACTCGCTCACAGAGAACCCTGAGGCGTTATTGTCGGCGCTGTTCTGCTCGTTCGTCCGAGATGGTTGCATATTGCTCATAATAGCCGAAATTTTATACCGTCGAAGGGATTCTGGCCCGAGATAAATTCAGATCAAGGCACTGCTTATACATCAGTTTGATCCAGATAGATTCAGCATTGGTTGCCTGCGCAGATATACTAGCAAGTTAGTGGAGACTGCGAAGCTCAATTCGAAGTTGCATGCAAAATCCGCGTCGCGGGAGGCCGATCGGCTGGTCTCGGCAGGCAGCATCGACGACGACAGCGCCTTCGAGCTGAAGCTGCGTCCGACGCGTCTGGCTGAGTTCATCGGGCAGGAGAAGGCGAAGGAGCAGCTTGCCATTGCGCTGGAGGCGGCGAAGTCGCGCGGCGAGGCGCTGGACCACGTCCTGCTCTTCGGGCCGCCGGGACTGGGCAAGACGACGCTGGCGACGATCATCGCCAACGAGCTGGAGGTCGGCTACCAGCAGACCTCTGGGCCTGCGCTACAGATTCAGGGCGATCTGACCGCCATCCTGACCAACCTGCGCGAGAAGCAGGTTCTGTTTCTCGACGAGATTCACCGCCTACAGCCGGTTCTGGAAGAGAAGCTCTACACCGCGCTGGAAGACTACAAGCTGGACATCATCATCGGGCAGGGGCCGGCGGCGCGGACGCATGTGATGGAGATTCGCCCGTTCACCTTTGTTGCTGCAACGACGCGGCCGGGTCTGCTCAGTTCGCCGCTGCGCTCGCGCTTCGGAATTCTGCTGCGGCTGGAGTTCTACACCGACGACGAGCTGCGCTTTGTGGTCGAGCGCTCGGCTGAGGTGATCGGCGTGCCCATCGACCGAGACGGCGCGGCGGAGATCGCCATGCGTTCGCGCGGGACACCACGCATCGCCAACCGCCTGCTGCGCCGGGTTCGCGACTTCGCGCAGGTTCGCGCAGCAGGCGTGATCGACCGCCCCACGGCGCAGGCCGCGCTGGCGCTGCTGGAGGTTGACGCGCACGGCTTCGACGAGCTGGATCGCCGCTTGCTGCGCACGATCATCGAGAAGTACGACGGAGGGCCGGTGGGGTTGAACACGCTGGCCGCCGCTCTGGCCGAAGAACAGGACGCGCTGGAGGAGGTCTACGAGCCGTTCCTGATCCAGATCGGCTTCCTCGATCGCACTCCGCGCGGACGCGTTGCAACACGCCTCGCCTACGAGCATCTGGGCATCGAGATGCCGCGCAAGCACAGCCTCTTCAGCTAAGCCGTATCGACATATAGCTCTTTTGTGATTGCAGTTGTGCTTGCTGCTTGTCATTCCGCAGCCTTTTGTTTGTCATTCCGCAGCGTAGCGGAGGAATCTGCTTTTCGCTCGCACCACGAAAATCTATCCCCTTGGGGGGAAATACTATAAAGACAACGGCAAAGACAACCGCAACGGCAAAAGCAGATTCCTCCGCTAC
>JARLFY010000048.1 GCA_031296325.1 Acidobacteriaceae bacterium
ACCAGACCAACGACAAGAAGGTTGTGCGCACCTGGTCGCGCCGCTCGACGATCTTCCCCGACATGGTTGGACACACCATTGCCGTACACAACGGGCGCAAGTTTATCCCGGTTTATGTGACGGAGAACATGGTTGGCCACAAACTTGGGGAGTTTGCGGCAACGCGTACGTTCAAGGGCCACTCCGCGCGCGCAGCCGAGACAACCGTTAAGCCCAAGTAGGCTGAAGGCTGGTTGTCGCAGAAACGATTTTATTGGCAGAAGCAAGGCGTACAAGATAGTTCGAAGGATCAAAGTTATGGCGAAGATTGCAGATAAAGTCCAAGAGTTTCGCGCGGAAGCAAAGTTCCAGCGCAGCAGCCCGCAGAAGGCGAGGCTTGTCCTCGACACGATTAAGGGCATGCGCGTGGAGCAGGCGCTCAACACCGTCCACTTCTCCAGCAAGAAGATGGGGCCGGTGGTCGAGAAGGTATTGCGCTCCGCCATCCAGAATGCAACCTACGTCTCTCAGGAACAGGGGCTCGATATAGACGTCGACAATCTTTATGTACGCACCGCGGTGGCGAATGAAGGGCCACGCATGAAGCGCATCCGGCCCGCACCCATGGGGCGGGCGTTTCGCTACCAGCGCAGGATGGTACACATACTCGTTGCGGTAGCGGAGAAGAGGTCACCCACGGCCGTTGGTGCGATTGAACCGGAAGTTCCAGCGGCCAAAGCGAAGCCAAGCAAGCCGGCAGCCAAGAAGGCGGCTGCCAAGAAGAGCGCAATCAAAAAGTCAGCAGTGAAGAAGACGCCAACGAAGAAAGAAGTTAAGTAAATGCAGGTTTTAGTTTTATTTAGTCCGGAAACTTTCCGGTATACTTTAAGTTTTACATGTCCCGCCGGCTCAACCGGACCGGGGCGAAGGTAAGGAAGCTATGGGACAAAAGGTCCATCCGTATGGGTTTCGCCTCGGCGTCAACAAGCCGTGGAAGTCACGATGGTTCGTCGAGCGCGGCTATGACAAGCTGCTGGTCGAGGATGTCAAGCTGAAGGCCGAACTGCGCGAGAAGTTGAAGGCCGCCGGCGTGAGCTCGGTGGAAGTCGAGCGCCCTGGCAACAAGCTGCGTCTCATCATCCGTACTGCGCGTCCGGGTATCATCATCGGCCGCAAGGGCGCGGAGATCGACAAGCTGAAGGCGGACATCCAGAAGCGCACCTCGCGCGAGGTCTTCATCGATATTCTGGAGGTCAACAAGCCGGAGCTTGACGCTCAGCTTGTCTCCGAGAGCATTGCGCTGCAGCTCGAGAAGCGCGTCAGCTTCCGTCGTGCGATGCGCAAGTCGGTGGATTCGGCGCTGCGTTTTGGCTGCAAGGGGATCAAGGTTCGCGTTTCGGGCCGTTTGAACGGCAACGAGATTGCACGCTCTGAGTGGTATCTGGAAGGTCGTCTGCCGCTGCACACGCTGCGCGCCGATATTGACTACGGATTCTCCGAGGCGCATACGACATACGGAATTATCGGCGTGAAGACCTGGGTCTATCGCGGAGATATTTACGAGCAGAAGAAGCGTCGCGATCAGGGCACAACGACTGGCGTGTTCTAAAGAGTCTTTGTTCTTCGCCGGTTGTTTGGGTTGCTGGTTGTTAGTTTGAAGAATTGAATTTGCTGGTCAGACTCGTAATAGGCAGAGGGTTTGCTGTAGGCGGGTCGTCGAGAGTTAGAGGATTGTTCTTATGTTGATGCCAAAGAAGGTCAAGTTTCGCAAGCAGCAGCGCGGTCGCATGTGCGGCAAGGCGTGGCGTGGGTCGGATCTCTCGTTCGGCGACTTCGGCCTGAAGGTTCAGGAGTGCGGCTACATTACCGACCGGCAGATTGAGGCCAGCCGTATTGCGATGACGCGTTTTATCAAGCGTGGCGGCAAGGTTTGGCTGCGCATTTTTCCGGACAAGCCGATCACCAAGAAGCCTGCCGAAACCCGTATGGGTAAAGGTAAGGGCGCCCCGGATCATTGGGTCGCGGTGGTTCGTCCGGGCAAGATTTTGTTCGAGATGGAGGGCGTCCCGGTCGAACTGGCCAAGGAAGCCATGCGTCTGGCTGCTCACAAGCTGCCGCTGAAGACGGTCTTTATCCAGCGCCATGATGTCAAGGCGACGGTTGCAGTCAAGTAGCATCGCTCTCAAAGTATTCGTAACGAAAGAAGAAAATCATGGAACTCGAAAAGATCCGTACCCTTAGCGAAGACGAGCTAAAGAGCGAGCAGGCGAAGTCCGCCGAGCAGCTCTTTCGCATTCGCTTCCAGAAGAGCCTTGGTAATAATGAAGGCATCAAGAAGCTGCGCGTGCTGAAGCTCGATATTGCCCGCATTCAGACGGTGACCCGGGAGCGCGCGATCTCGGCAGAAAAGGCCGCGTCGCCCGTAGCCGTTCCCGTTGCACCAGCCGCGAGCACCCGCACTGCGCGCAAGAAAGCGAAGAAGGATTAATTATGGCAGACACCGCAAGCACCGCAGTAGTCGCGACTCCTGAAGCGCCGGTCTCTCGTCGCAACGAGAAGGTTGGTCTGGTCGTCTCGACCAAGATGCAGAAGACGATCGTCGTTGAGATCGAGATGCGCAAGGCTCACCCGAAGTACAAACGCGTGATGAAGTCGAACAAGAAGTTCTACGCGCATGACGAGTTGAACTCGGCGCGCGTGGGCGATGTGGTTCGCATCCGCGAGGCGCGTCCGCTGTCGAAGCTGAAGCGCTGGTCTCTCGAAGAGATCGTTCGCCGTTCCTCGCTCTCGCAGCTTGACGAGAAGAAGACGGTCGCCGAGGCGAAGTAGTTTGGAATTGGCGTGGGATAGTCTCCCGCGCGCAGATGAGAGCTTCATGGGGCTATAGCCCCGGGTCGTTTGGCCCAGGAGAACGAACATGTCAGTACAAATGAGAACGATGCTCGACGTTGCCGACAACTCCGGCGCGCGCAAGTTGCAGGTCATTCTGCCGCTCGGCGGCGGGCTTGGCAAGAAGGCCGGCCTCGGCGATGTCGTAACGGCTGCGGTCAAGGAAGCGTCGCCCGATGGAACAGTCAAGAAGGGCAAGGTAGTCAAGGCGGTCATCGTGCGTACGCGCAAAGAGTATCGTCGGCGCGACGGAACGTATATTCGCTTCGATCAGAACGCCGCCGTGGTCATCAATGACGCGAACGAGCCGGTTGGTACCCGCGTCTTCGGACCTGTAGCCCGCGAACTGCGCGAGAAGAAGTTCCTCAAGATCGTCTCGCTGGCCCCAGAGGTTATTTAGCTTCGGATTATTGGTTCTCGGTGCGAGAGGTTTCGGTCGAGGTGAGATTAACGGAAATCGGATTCCGACTCCGAAACGATGGTCGAGGATGAGAGAATTTATGGCTGGGATCAAGATCAAGCGCAACGATACGGTTGAAGTTATCGCCGGTAAAGACAAGGGCAAACAGGGCCGCGTACTTCGCGTTATTGCAGACCGCGAGCGTCTTCTGGTTGAGCATGTCATGATGATCAAGAAGCATGTGAAGCCGAATCCGCAGAAGAATATCAAGGGCGGAATTGCCGAGCAGGAGTCTTCGATCCATATCTCCAACGTGATGCTGGTCGATGGCGAGGGCAAGAAGACTCGCGTAGGGACTCGCGTTGAAGATGGCAACAAGGTTCGCTTCTCCAGGGCAAGTGGCACCACGATTCCTGAGAAGAGCAAGTAGTCCGCCTGTCATTCTGTAGGCAGCAGATCTAGTTTAGTCATTATCTAGTTATTCAGGTTCACCCCACGAATCGGTATACGGGCTGCGAAGCTCACTCCGGAAACCGTGGAGAAAGCGAAGTTTACTATGGCGGCACGATTTAGAGAGAAGTACCTGAGCGAGATTCGTCCGGCGATTGCCAAGGAACTGGGCATCACCAATGCGATGGCGATTCCAAAGCTGGAAAAGATCGTTATCAACATGGGCCTTGGCGAAGCGACGCAGAACGTCAAGATCATGGATCCGCTGGTGGCCGATCTGGCCTCGATCACTGGACAGAAGCCTGTGACGACCAAGGCGAAGAAGTCCATCGCAGCCTTCAAGGTTCGCGAGGGAATGCCGATTGGCGCGATGGTTACGCTGCGCGGCGACAAGATGTATGAGTTTCTCGACCGCTTGATCTCGATTGCGCTGCCGCGCGTTCGCGACTTCCGTGGAGTTTCGTCGAAGAGCTTTGACGGGCGTGGCAACTATACGCTCGGCCTGCGCGATCAGTTGATCTTCGCCGAGATCGATTATGCGAAGGTAGACAGGCTGAAAGGCATGAACGTTACCATCGTCACGACTGCGGCCGATGACAATGGCGCTCGTGCGCTGCTCAAGGGGTTTGGTATGCCGTTCCGGGTTGGAGCATAACTGCTCGACCCGAACGACCGCAACAGAATTTGTAGCTTGTAACCAGGATAGAGAGTAAATACTATGGCAACCACCGCGAAGCGCGTCAAGGACGCAAAGAAGCCGAAGTTCAAATCTCGTCAGCACAACCGCTGCCAGCTCTGCGGCCGTCCCCGCGCGTATCTGCGCAAGTTTGGGGTCTGCCGTCTTTGCTTCCGCTCGTTGGCGCTGAAGGGCGAGATTCCGGGCGTCGTCAAATCAAGCTGGTAAGCAAAATGGCGCGACAACCTGTATACTAAAAAGGTTGTCGTGTCCGCGTCCCCCTTTCAGAGACCTCATCCGCCAAGGATGCAGAAGTCTGGAAGCTGGCTTTAGGTACCCAGTAGCTCCATCAAAGATAAGTAACAGCATTCCCGCTGGTTCTCGTCGTTGCGATTGACGGCCGAGCGAACGGGGAATGAAGGAGAATGAATGAATCTGACCGACCCAGTAGCCGATTTTCTGACTCGCATCCGCAACTCCATCCGTGCGCGTCACCAGAAGCTAGACGTTCCCGCCTCCAAGCTGAAGGCTGAGATTGCCCGCATTCTGAAAGAAGAGGGATATATCGCCAACTACAAGCCGACCGAAGAGGGTGGCATGAAGGTGATTCGCGTGTATCTCAAGTACGGCCCGAACAATGAGGCTGTTATTCGCGATCTGCAGCGCGTCTCTCGTCCCGGATGCCGTGTGTATCTTGGCCGCGATGAGATCAAGCGGGTGCAGGGCGGACTTGGCATCTCGATTATGACGACCCCGAAGGGCGTGATGACCGGACGCCAGGCGCGACGCGAAGGCGTTGGCGGCGAGATCCTCTGCGAAGTCTGGTAATTGTTTGGCGCGCTGACTTTAAGCGCGGCCTGTTTGTAGCTTTGATTGAGTTGCATGACGTGAAATATCGTCGGCTGCAGTGGAACGGAGAGCATTGTCTCCGCGACTCGCAAGCCATAAAAGGATTTTTAAATGTCTCGTATCGGTAAAAAGCCAATTCCAATGCCAGCCGGCGTCAAGTACACGGTTAGCGAAGATGGAAACACGGTTCTCGTTGAAGGCCCCAAGGGTAAGGTTACGGCTATGCTGCCTGGCGGAATCAAGCTGGTGCAGAAGGATGGCAACCTGATCGCCGAGCGGGAATCGGATAAGCAGGCTGCATTTCACGGGCTGGCTCGCTCGCTGGTCTTCAACGCTGTTACTGGCGTCACGACTGGATGGACCAAGGATCTTGATATTGTCGGTATCGGATACCGCGCGGAGCTGAAGGGGAAGAATATGGTTGTCTTCACTCTTGGCTACTCGCATCCGATCGAGTTTCCTCTGCCAACCGGCATTGAAGTTACGATTGACCCGAAGCAGACGCATCTGAGCATCGCGGGCATCGATCGCCAGAAGGTTGGACAGGTTGCCGCCGATATGCGTTCGCTGCGCAAGCCCGATCCGTATAAGAACAAGGGTGTTCGCTATACCGGTGAGAAGCTGAAGAAGAAGGTCGGTAAGACCGGAGCGAAGTAATCGATATAGCTGTTAGCTTGCAGTCTCGATTGGAGACTGCAAGCTAACAGCGAATAAATACAAATGGATTCACCGAACGTCTCCAGCACTCTGGCGACGCTGTTAGGAAGGAAAGCAAGACTATGATTAATCCCCGCGAACGTAACGTAATCCGCCAGCGCGTGCACACTCGCATCCGCGAGAAGATGTCTGGCACCGCCGAGCGTCCTCGTCTCAACGTGTATCGCTCGTTGAACCATATCTATACGCAGTTGATCGATGATCTCAACGGCGTCACTCTGGCTTCCGCGTCCTCGTTTGGCAAGAAGACGGATGAGAAGAACTACGGCGGAAATGTTGCGGCTGCCAAGTTGGTCGGCAAGCAGATCGCTGAGCGCGCGCAGGAGAAGGGCATCAAGAAGGTGGTCTTCGATCGCGGTGGTTACTTGTATCACGGTCGTGTGAAGGCTCTTGCTGATGCAGCTCGCGAGGCGGGTCTCGAATTTTAAGCTTTTAGGACGCCTGCGTGCGACCAGAAAGATTGGACAGAATTATGGCAATTCTCAAGAATAAACTCGACGCGAACCGGCTCAACCTGAAGGACGAGGTTGTCTCGATCAATCGCGTTACGAAGGTTGTCAAGGGCGGTAAGAATATGTCGTTCGCCGCACTGGTTGTGGTTGGCGATCCCGGCGAGGGCGTCGTTGGATACGGTTCGGGCAAGGCCAAAGAGGTTCCCAAGGCGATTCGCAAGGGGATTGAAGCGGCCAAGAAGAACCTGTTCAAGATCAACCTGACCGAGACGACGATCCCGCATCAGGTACTGGGTCACTATGGAGCCGGGTCGGTGATGTTGAAGCCCGCGCCTGAAGGAACGGGAGTCATTGCCGGCAAGACTGTTCGCGCCGTGATGACCTCGGCGGGCGTACAGAACGTGCTGACCAAGTCGCTTGGTACGGCCAACCCGCATAACGTCATCAAGGCCACGTTCGACGCTCTCATCCAGCTTCGCAACAAGGCCGAAGTCGCCGCCCTGCGCGGCAAGTCTGTAGAGGAGCTGTAGCCATGGCTGATACTGCAACGATTGCAAAGATCAAGCTGCAATACTTTCGTTCGAAGATCTGCACCCCGACCAAGCAGAAGCTGGTCATCAAGGGTCTTGGTTTTACTCGGATGAATCAGATTGTAGAGCGCGAAGATACTCCGTCGGTTCGTGGCATGGTGGCGAAGGTGCCCCATCTCGTCCGGGTTGTCGAATAAATATTAATTGCAGTTCTTCGTTGTGAATATCGAAGGCTAACTGCATCACATCATGCGAGTCGGTGAGCTTTAGAGCTGCCGGCGTTATAGCGAGGAAATATAAGATGGCAATTCGTAATCTCTCCAATCTGCGCGCCCCCAAGAAGGCGAATGAAAACAAGAAGCGTGTTGGCCGCGGTATGGGGTCGGGTATGGGTAAGACCTCGACTCGCGGACACAAGGGACAGGGATCGCGTTCCGGTTCGTCGCTGATGCGCGGTTTTGAGGGCGGCCAGATGCCGCTGCACCGTCGTCTTCCGAAGCGCGGCTTCAACAATATCTTCCGCGTGGAGTACACCGTACTTGGGCTGGATCGTGTTGCCGAGATTCTGGCCACTGCTCCAGAGACCGAGTTCACGCTGGACACGATCATCTCGCTTGGTCTGCTTCGCAAGAAGGGCGGCCTGATCAAGGTTCTCAACAATGGCGAGTTGGCTGGCCCGGTCACAATTCATGCGCACAAGTTTTCCAAGACTGCTCAGGAAGCCATCGAGAAGGCTGGCGGCAAGGCCATTCTGATCGGCTAGGAACTTCGCAGAGTGCATTCCTATTGCGCTTTCGACTAGGATAGGGTTTACTCCATTGAAGCTGGTCCGCGAGGGCCAGCTTCAGGCAAGATTGAAGAGGTTTTGATGTTAGAGAAATTCGCCAACATCTTCCGTATTCCCGATCTCCGCAAGCGCGTTTTCTTTACGCTTGGCCTGCTGGCGATCTATCGTCTCGGCGCATTTATTCCGACTCCGGGAATCAATGCTGAGGCGCTTTCGCGGTTTTTCAATGCGAACTCCGGTTCCGCTCTTGGCCTGGCCGATCTGTTTACCGGCGGCAACCTTCGTCGTTTGACAATCTTCGCGCTTGGTATCATGCCGTACATTACGGCGTCGATTATCTTTCAGTTGCTCACTGTCATCTATGAGCCGCTGGCCAAGCTGCAAAAGGAAGGCGAGCTCGGTCGTCGCAAGATCACGCAGTGGACTCGTTACGTCACGGTTCTGCTTGGCGTGATTCAGTCCTTTGCGATTGCGTTGGCTCTCTCTGGTCAGTCGATGACCACCATCTCTCGCGGGCTATTTGTTCCTCTCTGCGTGATTACGCTGACGGCTGGAACGGCCTTCATCATGTGGCTGGGCGAACAGATCACTGAGCGCGGCGTTGGCAATGGAATGTCGCTGCTGATCTTCACGGGTATCGTTGTTGGTCTGCCGCGTGGCATCATGGACATCTACGGCAAGGCTCACGACCAGACCTGGGGGCCTCTGACTCCGCTCGTTTTGGTTGCTTTGATTGCTGGCATGATTGCGGTGGTTGCGTTCATCGTCTTCGTGGAACGCTCTGAGCGTCGCATTCCGGTGCAGTATGCCAAGCGCATCGTGGGTCGGAAGATGATGGGCGGACAGTCGACCCATCTTCCTCTGCGCGTCAACTCTGGCGGCGTTATGCCGGTCATCTTTGCCAGCTCAATTCTCTCTGCTCCGCTGCTTTTTGCGAACATGAGTTTCTTTGGCAGCGCCAAGCTGAACGAGACGACCTTTCTTGGCCCAATCCTGCGCAATCTGGCGCCGGGCGAGCCGTGGTACGTTCTCATCTACATGGCGGCGATCGTCTTCTTCGCTTATTTCTATATTTCAATCGTATTTCGTCCCGATGATATTGCCGATAACATGCGCAAGTATGGCGGCTTTATTCCCGGCATTCGTCCCGGTCGCAGAACGTCCGATTTCATCAATGACGTGCTGACTCGGATTACGCTGGTTGGTGCGATCTATCTGATTATTATCTCCATTATTCCGACGATGCTCATGAGCGGTATTCACTTCAACCACTTGTGGCTGATCGGTTCTTTCTTTGATCGCCTTCCTCCAGTCTTCACCAACGGGTTTGGCTTCAATTTCTACTTTGGCGGTACCAGCTTGCTGATCGTTGTTGGCGTAGCCATGGACACGGTGCAGCAGATTGAATCGCAGCTCATCATGCGCCACTATGAAGGCTTCTCTCCCAAGAGCGGTCGCATCCGCGGTCGACGCAGCTGGTAGGAGCAGCATATTGACGAATAATTCCGCATTGCATTCGACGGCTCAGGCAGAGAGTGAATTCCTGCCTGGGCCGGTTCTCCTTTTAGGCGCACCGGGCGTTGGCAAGGGGACTCAGGCACAACTTCTGGTTAGCAAGTACGGCATTCCGCAGCTCTCCACCGGAGACCTGCTGCGCGGCAATATCGCGCGTGGAACCGAGTTGGGAATCAAGGCCAAGGCGATCATGGCCGCCGGGCATCTGGTCGATGACGAGATCGTCAATCAGATGGTCTTTCGGCGACTTCTGGAGAAGGACACGCATCGCGGCTATATTCTGGACGGTTATCCTCGCACACTCGATCAGGCCAGGTTTCTCGATCAGATGATCGCCGACCCAAGGTTTCTTCCTCGGCTGCCCGTCATCGCCGTCAGCATTGTGGTCTCGTACGATCAACTGCTGCAACGCATCACGGGGCGGCGTACCTGCCCAGTTTGTGCGAGCATCTACAACATCTACTCAAACGCACCGAAGGTTGCAGGGCTCTGCGACCTGGATGGCGCGAACCTGACGCAGCGCGCCGATGATACGGAGCCCGTCTTTGCTGAGCGGATGAAGACCTTTGAGGCGCAGACCGCGCCGGTTGTGGCTCACTATCGCGCTCTGGGACGATTTGAAGAGGCAGATGGCAATCTGAGTGTGGACGCGGTCAATATTGCAATTCAGCAGGCGCTAAGTAAATTGCGCGGCGCTTCAAAGTGAGAGCAGGGAAGATATTATGGCGATTATATTAAAAACCAACGCTGAGATTGAAAAGATGCGACGCTCTGGAATCGCTCTGCGCCAGGTCCATGAGGCTGTTGCGGCGTGTGTGAAGCCGGGGGTAAGCACGATGGATCTGGAGAGAGCTGCGTTGGCAAAGATCGCGGAGTTGCACGCAATCTCAGCCTTCAAGGGCTATCACGGCTTTCCCGCCGCGCTGTGTACCTCGGTCAACGACGAGGTGGTTCACGGAATGCCTTCCGAGAAGAAGATTCTTGCCGATGGAGACATTGTTTCCATCGACTGTGGCGTATTCATCGAGGGGTTCTGCTCCGACTCGGCTGTGACGTATGCCGTTGGAACGCCCAGCGCCCTGACCAAGCGACTGCTTGAGGTGACGCAGGCCTCGCTGGAGCGGGGGATTCAGCAAGCTCTGGTAGGCGGGCGGCTCGGCGATATCTCTCATGCCATACAGGCGTATTGCGAGGCCGAGGGCTTCGGCGTGGTCAAGGAGTTTGTCGGCCACGGAATTGGCAAGGCGATGCATGAGGATCCGCAGGTCCCGAACTACGGACCGAGCGGCAAAGGTCCACGACTGAAGGCTGGGATGGTGCTGGCGATTGAGCCGATGATCAACGCTGGCGGCGCGGGAGTGAAGGTTCTGCCCGATGGCTGGACGACTCTCACTCTGGACGGGAGCTATAGCGCGCACTTCGAGCATACGGTCGCGATTACAAAAGATGGGCCACGGGTGTTGACTCGTTAGGCATTCTACCCCGTTTCGGGATATACTCAGAGATGCTGCGTGTGTAGACATGCGGCGTAGGGCGTGTGGGGCGCGTTTGTAGCGTCTACGTCTTGCAAAGGAGAGCGTTTGTCGAAGGAAGATGCAATTGAAGTAATGGCAGTGGTCGTTGAGACTCTGCCCAATGCGCTGTTCAAGGTCGAGCTTGAAAACAAGCATCAGGCCCTCGCACACGTCTCCGGACGCATGCGCAAGAACTTCATTCGCATTCTTCCCGGCGACCGCGTCGCGATTGAACTGAGTCCGTATGATCTCAACCGCGGACGTATCGTCTACCGCTACAAGTAGGTTCTCCTCTACAAGTAGATAAAGATCAGCTTTTAGCTTCTGGCTTCTAGTTGAAATATTGAAATACAACAGCCTTGGCTGGCCACTGCTAAAGCAGTGGCGTAAAGCCAGTGGTTGTTATCAGGAGTTTTATGAAAGTCCGTGCATCAGTCAAGAAGATCTGCGATAAGTGCAAAGTCATTCATCGCCGTGGCGTCGTTCGTGTTATCTGCGAGAACGCCAAGCATAAACAGCGTCAGGGCTAGTCGAGTTGGTTCGACTGGCATCCTGCGCGAGCAGATGTATTTTCCGGCCTCATTCGGCTAGTTAGCTTATGTCAAGGCTTGCGTTGAACCGGATGAATTCAGACCGCAAACCATAACCCGTTTTCGTGGCCGTTAAGCGCTACGAGATCATACGAAAAGGAACCCCATGGCACGTATTGCTGGAGTCGATGTCCCTAATAACAAACAGGCGCGCATCGGACTCACCTATATCTATGGCATCGGCGACTCGCGCGCGGCAAAGATTCTTGCTGCGGCAGATGTCGATCCAATCGCAAAGGTCGGCACGCTGGATGAGGATGCGTTGAACCGCATTCGTCAGGTCATCGAGGCAGAGGGCCAGATCGAAGGCGATCTGCGCAAGGAAATCTCGCTGAACATCAAGCGTCTGATCGAGATCCAGTCCTATCGCGGACTCCGTCACCGTCGTTCGCTGCCGGTTCGCGGCCAGCGCACCCACACCAACGCTCGCACCCGCAAGGGCCCACGCAAGGGCACGGTTGCTGGCAAGAAGAAAGCGACGAAATAAATCATGGCGAAGACACAGAACAAGGGAGCCGGCGCCAAGACTGCGGGCAAAAACAAGAAGTTCAAGAAGCGCGAACGGAAGAACGTTCCATTTGGTCTCGTCTTCATTCAGGCGAGCTTCAACAACACCATCGTCACCATCACCGACCAGACGGGCAACACGCTCAGCTGGAAGTCGTCGGGTTCGCTGGGCTTCCGCGGCTCCCGCAAGGGAACTCCGTTTGCGGCGCAGCAGGCCGCGACCGGCGCTGCAAATGCCGCGCGCGACCACGGTCTACGCTCGGTCGATGTGCGCGTCTCGGGCCCCGGCTCGGGTCGTGAATCGGCAATCCGCGCACTGGCTGCGGCCGGCGTCGAGGTTCGCTCGATCCGCGACGTTACGCCGATGCCGCATAACGGCTGCCGTCCGCCCAAGCGTCGTCGCGTCTGATCTATGCCATTGTCCACACTCTTCGGTGTAAAGGGTTCCGCTCGCTGGAGAGTGTGGTTGATGGGCGTAGGTTGGCTTTTGGGGATCGCTGGAATGCTAGTTTTCCAGCGTTTTGTCTCTCACGATAGTATTCGTTTCGCCCGAGACATAGACGTTGGCATCGTGTATCTTGTGATGTTTATCTCTTTAGAGGTGTGTCTCGCCGTCATAGATAAAGATAAATCGCGAGATGATCTGTCAATCACCAACACGGGATCGGGATCAGAAACGCGCGAGCGCGTAAACCGATCGTCACCTGAAGTAAAGGAGCAATAAAATGGCACGTTATACAGGACCCGTCTGCCGCCTCTGCCGCCGCGACGGAACCAAGCTTTTTCTCAAGGGCGCGAAGTGTTTTGCTGAAAAATGCCCGATCGAGAAGCGCAACTTTCCTCCAGGCCAGCACGGCCAGTCGCGCAAGGTGAAGAAGGTTGTGGGCTACGGTCTGCAACTGCGCGAGAAGCAGAAGGCGAAGCGTATCTACTTCACGCTGGAGACGCAGTTCCGCGCGTACTACCAGAAGGCTGCGAACCGTCCCGGTGTCACCGGCGAGCTGCTGTTGCAGCAGTTGGAGACGCGTTTGGACAACGTCTGCTATCGCCTCGGATTTGCGATGAGCCGCCGTCAGGCTCGTCAGGTGGTTCGTCACGGACACCTGCTGGTCAACGGTCGCAAGGTGAACATCCCATCGTTCCAGTGCAAGGTTGGCGACGAGATTCAGGTTCGCGAAGGTGCGAAGAACTTTGTCATTCTGGAAGAGGCGAAGAACTTCGCCAGCGGTCAGCACTCCGTTCCATGGATCGACATCAACCGCGACAATCTGTCGGGCAAGATCATTGCGCTGCCGAAGCGTGAGGACATTAGCCTGCCGGTCAACGAGCAGCTGATCGTCGAACTCTACAGCAAGTAATGATTGCCGTAGTGCAGCGGAGGAGAAGCAGATTCCTCCGCTGCTCTACGGAATGACAAGCAAAGAAACAGCAACCGACAACTCAGCTCGCAACCGTACCACCCCGCCTTCGCAAAATGCATCGCGAATGAGCCGGATAAAGGAGAAACACCCATGCTTTGGAGAGGCTTTCAGAAACCCAAGCGTCTAGCCGTCGACACCGAATCACTCACCGAGAAGTACGGAAAGTTTTCCGCTCAGCCCTTTGAGCGCGGCTTCGGTACCACCATCGGCAACGCTCTGCGTCGCACCCTGCTCTCGTCGATCGAAGGCGCGGCCGTTACCGCCGTCCGCATCGAGGGCGTGTTGCACGAGTTCCAGTCGATCAGCGGCGTTGTTGAGGACGCGACCGACATCATTCTGAACCTGAAGCAGATCCCCTTCAAGCTGAACGGCGAAGGCCCCAAAGCTCTTTACCTGCGCGCGGATGCGGCGGGCGTTATCACCTCGGGCATGATCGAGGCCGACAGCGACGTGGAGATTCTCGACAAGAACGTCTACATCTGCACGGTCAGCGATGGCGGCAAGATTGACATGGAGATGCGCTTGAAGCGCGGCCGTGGATACATCTCTGCCGACAAGAACTTCGACGCCGATCTCGGTCTGGGATTCATCCCGGTCGACAGCGTTCACTCTCCCGTGCGCAAGGTCAACTACCTCGTCGAAGCGGCGCGTCTTGGTCAGATGACCGACTACGACAAGCTGACGGTCGAGATCTGGACCAACGGCACGATCTTCCCCGCCGATGCACTCGGTCTCTCCGCCAAGCTGCTCAAGGATCACATGAGCATCTTCATCAACTTCGAGGAGGAGATGGAGGCGGGTCACGATCTGCTGGACGGACCTGCGCTGCACAACGACAATCTGAATCGCTCGGTCGAGGAGCTTGAGCTCTCCGTTCGCAGCTACAACTGCCTGAAGAACGCCAACATCGCCACCATCGGCGAGCTGATCCAGAAGACCGAAGCCGAGATGCTGAAGACCAAGAACTTCGGTCGCAAGTCTCTCAACGAGATCAAGGAGATTCTGGCTCAGATGGGTCTTTCGCTGGGCATGAAGATCGACGATCAGGGCAATCCGCAGCCTGGGCCGACCTCGGTTCTGCCGGCGGCGACTCTTGCGGCCAGCTTTGGCGACTTCGACGATGATGACGAAGAAGACGACGACGATGAGGATCTCGACGTGGCTGGTGAGCCAGAGAACTTCTAGTCGCGAAGCTTTGGTGAGCGTTTTATAGAGACACAAACGAGATACGCCCGGCCTAAGCGCTGGGCGTATCTCGTTTGGTTCGTAGAGTTGTCTCGCGCGAATTGAAATCAGGGAGCAAGCCACTCGCATGATTCGGTTAAATGCACTAGCATTTCAAGCGTGGCCCTTACTGCGCTGATCATCGACGACGAACCGCTTGCCCGACAGGAGTTGCTGTATCTACTACAGTCCGCCGAGGGCGTCGAAGTGCTGGCGCAGGGTTCGAACGGCATTGAAGCCGTGGAACTGATTCGCGAGCACAAGCCGGACGTCGTCTTCCTCGACGTGCAGATGCCCGGGCTGGATGGTTTCGCCGTGCTGAAGAAACTGATCGACAAGAAGATGGCGTTGCCGCAGATTGTCTTCGCTACCGCCTTCGACCAGTACGCCGTGCGCGCCTTCGAGGTGAACGCGGTGGACTACCTGCTGAAGCCGTTCGATCGCAAGCGCGTGTTGAAGGCCGTGGAGAAAGTGCGCGCCCGCATTGCCGTGCAGACGGATTCCACCGGCGATGCGCCTACCACCGACGAGCGGATCGACGCGTTGCTGCGACTGGTGGAGACGCGCACGCAGCCAGCGCGGCCGCAGTCCAGCAAGGTGATCGTCCGCGCGCTGGGACGGCTTCTGCTGGTCGAGCAAAAAGAAATCTGCTTCGCCTCGATCGAGGGTGGGACGATCAGCGTAATCACGCGCGGGGTGGAGGGCGAGTCGAACTGCCGCACGCTGGAGGAGTTGATGGATCAACTCGATCCAGAGACTTTTTGGCGCGCGCATCGCTCGTATCTGGTGAATATCCAACATATCCGCGAGGTTGTGCCGTGGTTCAAATCCAGCTATCAACTGCGCATGGATGACCCGAAGAAGACGGAGATTCCGGTCAGTCGATCGCAGACCAAGAGGCTGCGTGAGTTGTTTAATTTGTAGGGTGAAGAGTATAGGACGGGCCTTCAGCCCTCAGATTTTTGACGGGATGCACACCTAGGCCTTCGGCCTAGGCTGGTATAGGACGGGCCTTTGGCCCTCTACAGGCAACGGCAAAGACGACGGAAACGGCAAAGACAACAGCAACGGCAAATGCAAAGGCTGCGGGTGTAGCGTTGTTCCTCCCACCCATCGCGATGTTGCTGCGATGGATGGAACACCCGAGATTTTGGCGTTGTGAAATGTAGATGCAATACGCTGAAGCACGTTTATGGTGCGCCGGGCAGCAGGATCTGGCGGGTGTGGATGCTTGTCTGCGTCTCGGGAACGCCGCCGTCGTTGACCTCGACCTGCTGCGGCTTGTCGGCGAAGACGATGCGCACCGACGAGCTTGAGCGCCCGGGAATGCGTAGGCGCTGGGTCTCGGACGCTTTGTTGGAGCGTACGGTGACGGGAACCTCTGCGGCGGCGTAGCCATCGTTGCGCACATCGACGGCGACCAGCCATCCGGCGGGCAGACCCGCGCGCGAGGAGAGTTGGCTGGGCGTGACGCTGACGATGCTGAGGTCGGGCAGGCCACGGTCGCGATAGACCCAGTCATTGAAGAACCAGCGCAGATCTTTATGCGAAGACTTCTCGAGCGCGTGTTCGAGACCTGTGGGATCGCTGTCGAGCTTTGCGTCCATGCGATAGGCTTGCAGGGCCTGCTTGAGCGCGTCGTCGCCCACAATGCTGCGTAGCATCCACCAGACGGCGGCGGCCTTGGTGCGATAGAAGACGTCTCCGGTGGATGCGGCGAGGCTCTCGCCTGCGGGGTTGATCGTCTTCGCCGGATCGTCTACAGCCGACGTGCTGGATGCAGTCGCCTCGCTGGCTGCTTCTGCGGCAGAGAGATCGGGTTCGGCGAGAGCCAACGTGCGGGCGGAGTCCTGTAGCTCGGCTAGCGCGGCGGCTCGGCCATTGCTGCGTTCGGTCCACAGCAGCGCGAGGAACTGGGCCAGACCCTCGTCAATCCACGGATGGCTGGAGTGAATCCAAACGTGGGTGAGCGAGTGGGCCAGCGACGGAGCAAGCGTCGTCGGTTCGACCGCGCGCATGGGACGGACGAGCAGCGAGTCGTCCTCGAAGGGCTGTCCCTCGTGGTCGATGACGGCAAGGTTTGTGAGCGGGTTTGCGCCCAGCCAGTCGGTGAGCAGCGGTTCGACCAGCGCGGCGGCGGCAGAGTACATGGGCAGTGCGTCGTAGCGGCTGGTAACGGCGGCGATCAGGTCGGGGTTGTCGGGAGTGCCGGTCTTGCTGGCGGGGCGGTCGGTGACGAAGAGGCTGGGGGAGCGGAAGCCCAGCGGCTGCGCGTCGAAGACAGCCGTGGCGACGCCGGGGGATGCGGCCGCAGGCAGGTCGGCATCGTCGCTAATGGCGACCAGAGGCTGGCGCTGGCCGCAGAAGAAGGCCGCGTCGGGCGGGTCTCCCACGTACTCTACTGCAAGGCGCAGGCGAACGCTTGCAGCGGACTGGCGCAGACGGGTATTGCCTACGGACTGGAAGAGCTTGGCTCCGTCGCCGAGAAAGGCGGGCGCGGCAGAGACGGGGTACCAGAGGACGTCGCCGAAGCCGCGCAGTGCGGTGAGCGTGGGCGCGATGCTGTCCCAGTCGGCCAGCAAAGCCTGATCGTCGGGCGCGCCAATGCGTTGAAGCCGCTCGCCAGAGGGCGAGATCGCGCCGGAGTAGAGCGCGGTCAGCGTCATGGACGCTCCCGGAGCAAGCGGCTGCGCGAGCATTGCGACCAACTCGCTCATCTTTCCCGTGTGGTCGGCGTCGGTGTCGATGGTGTGGACGGCGAAGGGCATTGGCACGCTGGTTGAGGAACTCCGCGTCGTCAGCGCGTCCCAATGGAGCGACGAGCTAATCTGTAGCACTAGGCGGCGCAGCGGCGTTGCGCTGTCGTTGCGAACGCTGAGGCCCGCGCGCACCGAGATTCCTGCCGTGGCTGGGGTCAGGTGAACGTCGAGATCGTAGGCAGTATAGGTTAGCGCATTGCGCTCTGCATCGACGACGACCAGAGCGGTGTCTTGTGCGGGAGTGTCTGGTTTCTTCGCTTCTGCGTCGGTGTCGAGGCTGCGCGAGAAGAGAACCTTGCCAGGGGAAGGCGCAGGTTGGTCGGGCGCGGTGGTCTGCGCTGGGCTGGTTGCGGCGGATAGTCCGAATACGATTGCTAGAGTTAGAGCACTTTTGCTAATGGCGAAGACCTTTGCAGTGCGGGCAGAATGCGGGGATTCTTCACTTCGTTCAGAATGACAAGACAGAGGAGGCTCATGATGACGAGACACAAGAGGCTCTGAATGACAGACGTAGATTGGGCGACGGCTCACGAGCCCAGACCTTTGCGGGGCTTCTTGGGCGCGGCTGGCTTGGCGATCTCCTGCGCGGGCTGTTTGCGCTGGCGCATGGCCTCGTACATGACCACGGCTCCGGCGACCGAGACGTTCAGCGACGAGACCATGCCCGCCATGGGGATGCGCAGCAGGTGGTCGCATGTCTTTTTGACCAGATCGTGCAGTCCTGCGCCCTCGCGACCGAGGACCAGAACACAGTCTCCGCGGAAGTCGAAGTCGGTGTAGTCGGGCGTGCCGCGCTCGTCCAGGCCGAGAACCCAGACGTTGGCCTTCTTCATCTGCTCCAGCGCGCGGACAAGGTTGGTGACGCGCGCAATGCGAACGTGTTCGGAGGCTCCGGCGGAGGTCTTGGCCACAGTCGCCGTCACCGGGGCGGAGCGGCGCTCGGGCAGGATTACGCCGTCGACTCCCGCGCCGTCGGCGGTGCGGATCAGCGCGCCCAGATTGTGCGGATCTTCGATGCCGTCCAGCGCAAGAAAGAAGCGAGGCGCGGGCGGACTGCCGTCGGAGTTTAGCTGCGGCTTGCGGTCCAGCAGGTCTTCGATGGTGAGAAAGGAACGTTCGCGAACCAGTGCAAGCGCTCCCTGATGGGCGTCGGTGCGAGCCATACGCGTGAGTTGGTCGCGGGATTCGAGGCTGACGCGGACTCCCGCTTCGCGGCAGAGCTGGGCGAGCCGTTCCAGCTTAGCATCGCCACGCTCGCGCGAGAGCATTACGTTTTCCAGCCGGCGCGCGCCGGACCGAACCGCCTCTTCCACCGGGTGCAGGCCATAAAGAACTTCCATAGATATTAGTTTACTTCTGAAATAGATCTCGCCATAACCCTCTGTAACGTCATAAAATCAGTTCTACCGGCGGCCTCTCGATCCTTGCCCATGATCGACCAGCCCGGAAGGAATGATTCGATGAGTTTTCTGTCGCGCAAGGGAAATAACCGATCTGGCAGAGACTTTTCTGCGCGAGAATGCGTCTCTATCAACATGAGCAGCGCGTCGATTGTCGTCACGGTGGAACAGGCGGAGCAGAGCCAACGGGAAAACGTGGCCATTGCGCGCGGCCTGAAGGCTCAGGATACGGCGCTGCTCGACCATCTGATCGAGCTGTATCAACACCGTCTGCTGCGCTACCTGCTGTTTTTGACCGGCAAGCGCGAGGTCGCCGAAGACCTCTTTCAGGAGACCTGGATGCGGGTTCTGTTGCGCGGAGGCCAGTACAACGGCAAGGCGCGCTTCGATACTTGGCTGTTTACCATTGCGCGCAATCTGGTCATTGACCTCTCGCGCAAGCGCACCATGGCCTCGCTGGACGAGATGAGCGAGCCGACCGAAGACGGACACGCCTTCGAGATTGCCACCGACGGCCCTTCGCCGATGGAGCAGTTTGAAGTTCGCGAAAACAGCGCCGAACTCGCCGAGGTGATGCTGAAGCTGGATCCCCCGTATCGCGAGGTTCTGACTCTGCGCTTTCATGAGGAGATGTCGCTGGAAGAGATTGCGAGCGTGACGCGCACGCCACTCTCTACGGTAAAGTCGCGACTGTATCGCGGTCTGGCGGCTCTGAAGCCAGAGGTCGAGCGGTTGCGTACAGTGCGTTCAGTGGAGGTGTCTGGATGAACGCTTCCTTCGAGCATCAAACCAATATTCCCTTCGAGTCCGAGTTGAACGATTCGGCGCACTTTGCCCGAACCGCGCAGTACGGCATAAATACCGCAGCCTGCGCTGGTGTCGTCAATCGCACCCATCGCGTAGTGCGGGAGCGAGCCCGTCAGATGCAGGCCAGACACAGCCGCGCGCGCGGCCTGATGGTGCCGCTGCTGGTCTGCTCCCTGATGTTGCTTCTAACCTGCTTCGCAATATGGAGCGGACTCTATCAATACTCAAACACCGAGACGACCTCGATTGACGCCGTGGCATCGACGGCCAATGACATCGGCAACCAGCTTGCGGCTATCTTGCTCTGGTTTGTTCCGGTGTCGATCACGCTCCTGGCGATCGTCTTGTATCGTCGTACGCACGGTAGAGCCAACTCCGAGGTGTTGTGATGACAATGCCCTGGAACCGCCAGAAGTCTGAACCTTCGGTAGAACGGGACTACGGCGACGGCGATAGCCTGAAGCTGCTTCCGCTCTGGTCGATCATCTTGGCCATACTGGTCTTTGTCGGCAGTCAGTGGTTCTTCGACAGTGTTCCTCCTCCGCATCGGCGACCTGGGTCGATGCCCATGCACCTGATCATGTGCTATATGACCTCGGCTGCCTTGGCCAGTTATGTACTGCTGATCGGATACGTTAGCCGGGATGTTCGGCGCCGCAATATGCAGGCTGCGCTGTGGATCCTGATCGCCGTCGTGATGCCCGGAGGGATCGGCGCGGTGGTGTACTTCCTGCTGCGTCAGCCGATCATGATCCGCTGCCCAAATTGTTCGACTGAGCTGACCTCGGGGGTTCACTATTGCCCGCAGTGCCGGTTTCAGGTGGCTCCGGTGTGCGGCCAGTGCTTCCGCGGACTACAGACTACGGATGCATTCTGTCCGCAGTGCGGGCACAACGTGGCTGAGGATCATGCTCCCTGCAGACTGCGCGACTACAACCCCGACTCGGACTAGGGGCACATCTTCAAGATTCATTGAAGAATAGGTCGGCGTTCCCCCAAACTCCTGCTGGCTGAAGATTCGCGCTATAGCCTTCCCGCTGCGACTCACTAAAAATCCTCTGAATTCGCTGTCTTGAAGTGTTTGAGGGGGAACCAAAAAAGGCACATCTCCTCCGCACAAAGTTATTGCTGAACCTTGCGAGCCTGCCGCATACTCTGATTTCAGGAGTGTTCGCCATGAGTCATCAGCAGCAGGTCGCCGCAATAAACGATGAACTAACGAGTGCAGTTCAATCGGTCGTCGAATCCTTCAAATCCTACCGAGCCGACCATAGCCCGGATCTCGCTGATTTCGACCGCTGGCTTATCTGGAACGATCAGACCTCCGAACGGCTAGGCATAGTCGCCCTCGACGGACCACAGGAGCATGCTCTATCGCTGGTCGAAAAGAAGGTGCTTCTCCGCTCACGTGCAATGGATCTGTTGCGCAACGCGGCATAGGATCAACGCACAAGAATCTCGCAGTCTGCCCTTGCCTGTTTATTTATTTGTCATTCCGCTGCCTTGTTTGTCATTCCGTAGCGCAGCGGAGGAATCTGCTTTTGCCGTTGCGGGTGTCCTTGCTGTTGCGGTTGTTTTTATAGCATTTTCCCCAAGGGTATAGATTTCCGTGGCGCGAACAAAAAGCAGATTTCTCCGCTCGCGCTACGGAATGACAAAAACCTAGGGTGTAGACCTATCGCTGGCTCGGGGGGGGGCGCTTGCGCGAAGGCCCGACCAATTGCAAGCGGCCCGCTCCGCAGATGTGGTTCAATCGGAAGGAGAGACAGGTGGCTGTTGAGCAAGATCTCTGGAATGATTCAACATGGGGCGCAACCCGAGACGCGGGAGGAGTTTGAGCGTCGCCTCTGGCCGAACGCTCCACGGCTTGAGTCGCTTTGCTTTCGTCGCGCCCCGCTGCTGGCGGCGGCTGGCTGCTTCGCTCTCGGAGAATCGCTCTGGAAGCTCTCGCCGCAGACCGCGCGCCCCCTCGTTCTGCTTCCGCTGGCCGTTCTCGCTCTGGTCGCGCTGACGCTGCTCGCGTTGCGCCGAAGCCTTCGCCTCGCGATCCTTCCCGTCGCAGCGCTGTGGATCGTCGCCGGACTTTGGGCGGTACAGATCGAGCCTGCTCCATCGCCGCAAACCGCTCTGCTCGCCTACGCCGACGGCCTAAGTCGCAGGGTTGAAGGTCGTGTCGTTCGCATTCGCACTCTGCCGCCTCGCGTCAAAATGGGCGAGGATGCGGACAACGACTTCGATCAGTGGGACGAGCAGCAAGGCTCCGCCGCGACTTCGGTCGATCTCGATCTCAGCGCCATCGAAGACGTTACGCCCGACACCGCGCGCATGGTTCCCATCGCTGGCGGCGTACGCGCCACACTCTTCGCCGACCGGAATGGCGAAGCTCAACCGCAGCAGGAACTCCACTGCGGAGAGCTGGTCGCAGTGCCTCTTCGCCTGCGCGCGCCCGAGCGTTACCGCGATCCCGGCGCGTGGCAGTTCGCCGACACCCTGCTCGATCAGGGCATTGCAGCCACGGCAAGCGCGCCAATCGCCAAGCTGCATCCGCTGGCAGGTCAGCCAACGGCGGCGACGCTGCAATGCCGCGTCTTCGCCGCGCAGAGTTGGGCCGCAGACCGCTTCGTCGCCTACACGCATTCGGCTGCAAACCATCGGCTTCCCCCGCAACTTCGCCTCACGCCGGACGACGCGGGAATGCTGAACGCAATGCTCTTCGGCGACCGCTCGCGCCTGACCCGCCAACTACGCCTCGGCTTTGAACGCACCGGCTCCTTCCACCTCTTCGTGGTCTCGGGAATTCACGTCGCGCTGCTCGCCGGCTTGCTCTTCTGGATCGCCCGCAGACTGCGCCTGAGCGACTGGATGGGTACGCTCTTCACTCTAGCGCTCGTCTCTGCCTACGCGCTTCTCACCGGCTTTGGAGTTCCGGTGCAACGCGCTCTGTTGATGACCACGGTCTTCCTTCTCTCGAGCCTGCTCTTCCGCGACCGCAACGTCCTCAACGCCTTTGGAGCTGCCGCGCTCGCCGTTCTGCTCTGGTCGCCGCGTGCGCTCTTCGAGGCCAGCTTCCAGATGACCTTTCTGGCTATCGTCGCCATCGCGGGCATCGCGATGCCGCTGGGCGAACGCAGCTTTCTGCCCTACGCTCGTGCCGCCCGCGACCTCGACCAGATCTGGCGCGACAGTGCGATGCCGCCGCGCCTCGCGCAGTTCCGCGTGATGCTCCGCCTCTGGGGCGAGGTCTGCGCACAACTGCTCGGCGCATGGGCGCGGCTGCTTCCCGCCAGGCTGATCCGCTTCTTTCTCTGGACTGTTCAACTCGTTCTGATTGGTCTCGTCTCCGAGGCGGTAATGGTCTTGCCCATGGCGCTTTACTTCCATCGCGCCACGGTCTTCGCGCTTCCTGCGAACATGATCTGCATCCCGCTGATTGCCCTGCTGGCCTCGCTGGCTCTGACGACCTTTCTCGCCGCGCTTGCAAATCCATGGCTCGCCGCGCTTCCCGGCTCAGCATTGGCGATCCTGCTGCACTCTGTCACCGGCGCGATTGGCCGCATCAGCAGTACGCAAGCCGCCGATCTGCGCGTTCCCGGCCCCACGCTGACGCACTCTCTGCTCGCCGTCGCCTGCTTCGCATTCTGCTGCTGGGCTTTGCGCCGTTCGCGCCTGACCGCGTGGATTGCGCTCGCGGTTTTGCCACTCGCTGCGGCAATCGTCCTCTGGCCAGTAGCGGCGGTCGTCCATCCCGACCAGCTCGAAGTCACCGCGATCGACGTAGGCCAGGGCGACTCGCTGCTGGTCGTCGGACCCAGCGGTCGAGCTATGCTGATCGACGCGGGCGGGCCCACGGGAGCCGCGGCCAACGCCGAGAACGCCGCCGCCAACTCCTCTGCATTCGACGTCGGCGAAGAGGTCGTCTCGCCCTACCTGTGGTCGCGCCAGATTCGCCGCCTCGACGTCGTCGCGCTCACCCACGCGCACTCCGACCACATGGGAGGAATGCCTGCAATCCTGCGCAACTTCCGCCCACGCGAACTCTGGGTCGCCGTCGATCCCGACTCCGAGTCCTACCGCGCTCTGCTCGACGAAGCGGCCTCGCTGGGCATTCGCGTGCGCCACCTGCGCGCTGGTGACCGCCTTGCATGGGACTCGCTCGACCTGTCTGTCCTCGCTCCCACGCCCGCGTACACCAATCCCGGCCCGCCGATCAACAACGACTCGCTGGTGATGCGCCTGGTCTACGCCCGCGCCTCCGCTCTGCTTGAAGGCGATGCCGAGGCTCCCAGCGAGCGCGAGATGGTTGCCGCCAGCCGCAGCGGGCGCGGCCTCCAACTCGGTCCGGACACGCTGCTAAAAGTAGGCCATCATGGCAGCCGAACCTCGACCACACCGGAGTTTCTCGCCCTCGTCGCGCCGCAGGATGCGCTCATCTCCGTCGGAAGGAACAACACCTTCGGCCATCCCCGCCCAGAGGTCATTGAGAGCCTCGCCGAGTTCCACGCGCGCCTCTTCCGCACCGACGAGTTCGGCCTGACCACATTCCTGCTCTCGCGCGATGGCGAGATCACCGCCCGCACCGCCGCCTCCGTCCCATAAAGGAGGAATGCTGGCGGTCGTGTGCCCCAGTCCCAGATGTCGGGAACCCCATCCGGCGAAGGAAGAGGCAGATCCTTCGGCTCGCGCTATGCGTTCGCCAGGATGACGATGTTGGGAATGCGCTTGGGAGGGCAAACCGAATGACTTCGGCGCAATTATCTGCTTTGCGGGGCAACGCACTGGGCGGGTTTGTGTTCTCCGCCTTGACTGATGCTCGCCAGTCGCTTAGCTTTGAAAGATTGGATGCAGGTGAGAGACGGGCAGCGTAATGGACGTTTCCGCGCCGATGCAGGACTCCATGTTCGACTCCATCCCTTTTTTCTTCAGCTAGAGGTGGATGTAGACTGTTTGTAATCAAAGCGAAAGTGGCGAAATTGGCAGACGCACCAGACTTAGGATCTGGCGGAGAAATCCATGGGGGTTCAAGTCCCCCCTTTCGCACCAAACCTTATTTACTATTGCTGATTGCTACATCGTTCCGCGATGGCCTTGCGGAAAGCGGAGGACTGCGGCCCACTCGCCGTTGCGGTCTTCTTGCCAGACGATGCTGCCGCCAAGCAGGCTGGCGATCTCGTTGGGCGTGAGGATACGTTCGTGGGCGAACTCGGCACCGCGTCGGCTGTGCGGGTGGGCCAGCAGGTAGCGGCGTAGCGAGGGCGCGATAAAGTGCGTGGTGAAGATCAACGCGGTGTCGAAGTCGGCGGGGTGCTGCGCGGCCTTCTGGATGTCGGCGGTGTAGAAATCCTCTACCGGAACAACCTTGAAGGAATGCTCGGTGTAGCCCAGCTCGGGGCAGAACAGATCGGTCGAGACGGGCCATGCGGTCAACACGGTCGCGTTCGGGTAGTTCTGGTTGAGGTAGGCGATCGCGTCTTGATGAACGACGATCATGTCGCGGTAGGTGAGCGCGTCCTCGGGAGCGAAGGACGTGGGCGGATTGAGCCACAGGGCCGAGAGAAATGCCGCCGCCGTGAGTGTCGCCAGCAGCGGCCAGCGGCTCGTGCGAGTGTGCCAAACAGCGATGCAGACCAGAAGAAGCAGCGGGTAGATAGGCAGTAGATAGCGCGTGAGAGGCGCTCCGCCGAGGATGGAGAAGGCGATCCAGTTGGCCACAACCAGCACGGCAATCGCTCGCAGAACGCTGGGAGAAAGCGGCTTGGCCTCGCCGCCGGTGCGCGGACGCTTCAGCAGGCAGGCCAGAGCCATGGCCAGCGGAAGCCAGATGTTGCGCTGCCAGAAGAGGTGCTGGAAGCGGTAGCGCAGAGCGAGCAGAATGTGCGCGGCGTTCAGGTTTGCGGTGGCGTTGTAGCGCAGGTACTCGGGATTGCCGAAGGTAAATCCGGTTGCGTGGTGGTGATACGCGTACCAGGCGGCCAGCGGCAGCAGCGGAAAGCTGAGTGCGGCGAGCCATTGGGCGTGAACGCGGCGCAGGTCTGGCGCTTTCCACGCTCGCAGCAGCAGAGCGAGTTCGAGTGCGGCCAAGGCGGCAGGCTGAACGATCGCGGTCTCCTTGGAGAGCGCGGCAAGGGTGAAGAGCAGAGCGACGAAGAGCGGCTGACGCGCCGAGGGTTTTCCGTCGCTCTCGATCGGGCGCGAGAGGCAGAGGTCGAAGGCCCAGAGGGTGAAGGCGGCGGCGAAGATGTCGGCGTGGGCCAGCGAACTCTGCGCAAACCAGATGGGATAGATCGCCGTGAGCAGCGCAGTGGCAACCGCTGCGGGAGTTCCAAGCAGCTTGCGCGTGAGGCTGTAGACGGCCAGCAGAGCTGCGGCGGCGATGGCCGTGACGAAGATTCGCGTAGCCAGAATGTGGTAGCCGACGATGTGCCAGAGCGTTCCCAGAAGGACGTTGGGCAGCGGCGGATGAGCGTTGGTGAAGTGTGGAATCAGCGTGCCGGAGCGGTAGAAGTCCAGCGCTGCAGGGATGTAGTAACCGCCCTCGTCCCAGTAGTAGGGCAGGCGGAGCAGCGTCCAGTGCGATAGACAGACTGCGGCAAAGATCAGCGGATAGAGCAGCCACAGAGGAAGACTGGCACCGGCGTCGCGCAAGCCCGATCGATTTCGAAGGCGAGCAATCACGCGCTAGTGGACTGGGCCATTGGGCTGCATGTACTGCGGCTCCAGAGCAATCTCGCCGAAGGTCTGCTCGTACTGGGCGATGTTGTTCCCGAGGATGTTGGCCAGCGCCTTGGCCTGCTGCGGGCTGAGGTAGATGCCCTGGAAGGCGCTGAAGTGCATCTGCTCAGGTGACTCCTGCGCCATGGTGCCGAAGACGAGATGGAAATCCCACACGCTCATGCGGACCTGGACGCTGTTGGAGTACCCGTCGCGATAGTCGGCGGTCTTGGAGAGTTCGATGCGGGTGGCATCGACGGCGTGCTGCTTCGGCTGGTTCATGGCATCCTTCGCTTGCAGAAAAGGTTGGTGCGGAAGGGGGGACTTGAACCCCCATGGATTGCTCCGCTAGCTCCTAAGGCTAGTGCGTCTGCCAATTTCGCCACTTCCGCATAGCCGGAGTTCTGCACCAGACTCCGGCACATTTGATTGTACTTTGCCGGAGAATTTTTGCCAGAGGCTAGTGGCGGAAGGAGATGGGGCTGTACCCGCGACGGGGTGTGTCGCGTTCCAGATCAGAGAGGAGCATATCGAGCTCCTGTTGCTCCAGCGCGTGGCTGTAACGCGAGCGTTGTGGGGCGGGTGCTGATCCGCGGCGTGCACGCCGGACAAGGGCGGAGCAGGCGGTTAGCAGAAGCATTGCGAGCGGCGCCATCAGGAAGTAGAGCAGATGCAGCGCGTGATGAAGTGTGCCATCCATGGCTTTGATTGAAACGCCGCAGCCGGTAGGAAGTCCGTAAGAAATGCATTAAGAATTTGTGAAGTACGGGCGTTGGGGAGGAGTTAGCCGTGGCGAGATCCAGATCTCGCCACGGTGTGAGCCGCTACAGCATCCTAATTGCGCTGGATCGCAGATGCGGCCTCTGCCTCCAGTGCGATGGCACGGGGGAAGAGAATGTTGTTCTCCAGGTGAATATGCTGGTGCAGATCCTGCTCAAATTCCTTGAGCGCAGTGTAGAAGCCGACATACGTTGGGCATGCACCGAGGGGTGGGTTGAAGTTATTGCTTAGAGCCTTGATATCTGCCAGTAGCGCGCCAGCGGCATCATGCTCGGCCATCATCATGGCAATAGGACTGGCGACGTTGTTGAAGCAGCCATGTGGGCGGGGGGTGCCTTCGACCATGGAGCGTTCCAGTGCGATGACATAGGGAAACAGGATGCTCTCTTATTTGGCGAGGTGGCTGGTGAGCTCTTCGTCGAGATGTGTGATCTTGATTTGGATTGTGAGCAGATGGGCCTGTGTGTCCCCGTGGCGGTTCACGACCTTTTGCGCCAGGATGGCCAGCCGGGGCAGTTCGTGGGTGACGTAGGCGTGATGCGTGGAGATGATGTGGCGGATCAGGATTGCCAGAGAGGCTTGCGCCCAGTCGGTGGCGATGGGTGCGGTGCCCTGTGAGGCGACGGCAAGGGCGGCGAGCACGGTGTCAATCTCAAGGTTGG
>JARLFY010000012.1 GCA_031296325.1 Acidobacteriaceae bacterium
AGAACAGCGCACGGCGCGCAAGAATCGCTCCGGCGGGCGACTGCAACGCAGCTTCAAGCGTAGCCGCGTCGGTCGCGAAGACCAGCGCGTCCAGCCCTGCGCCCTCAATGCTCGATACGCGAAGGATCTCTCCCTCAACCTGCGGCGCACTCCGCTCTGCCGCTCCAACCAACTCCGCAATCTCACCAATTTTCGCCAACGTCGCTCCTAGATCCTACTGAAACAGCTCTCCTAGAATGTCACATTCTTTGCGGCCTCGTCGCGCTTCGCATCACCGAGCGAGATTGCCATAATGAATCAACGCAGGCGCGCCAAACGGGCTTGTGCCGTTCTGGATAAGGCCGCGAGAAACCTCGTCGAGCAGAGCCGCTCGTTCCACCTCGCGCTCGCCCCGCAGCCGCGTCCGAACGCGGTCGAGATCGCCGTCGTTGGTTCCCGGATGGCAGCAGATCTCAACCGTTCCGCTGGCCGGAAGCGCGCGCAGAATCTCGCCGAGCGTTTTGCTGTTGAGCTGTCCGGTCGCCGAGATCGCCGCCGTGCCATCGGTCGTGCGCACACGTCCCTCGCGAATCGAAGGAAGCATCAGAAAGCGCGAACGCAGGCTGCCGATGAGCCGCAACGAGAGCCTGCGTCGCCAGTTGCCGTGGCCCAGTCTGAGCGACCACCCCGGCTCGAAAGGATTGCGCATCGCGCCAACTCCGCAGCGCTCGGCCACCTGAAGCAGAGGACGCGCAATCGCGGGAAAGACGTGTACATGCTTATGCGTGTCGAGATGTGTCACGGCGATGCCAGCGCGCTGTAGCCTCTCGACCTGCGCAGCGGCCTCGCGCGCAACCTCGTCTGCGTCAATCCGGCCCAGTAGTAACGCGCGCAGGAACTCACCCAACGAAGGACGAAAGTTCTTCCCATCGTCGCCGATCAGGCTGCGAATCGTCTGGGGAGGCGATACCGGCGCGCCATCGACCAGCACGACGTGACACCCCACGCCGAGCGCAGGCCGCGAGAGGGCCAGCGCGACCGCGTCGTCGAAGGCCGCGCCGCTGGCCATCAGCGTCGCCGACGAGAGAGCGCCTGCGGCATGCAACTCGCCGATGGCGCGGTTGATGCCACAGGTCAGGCCAAAGTCGTCGGCGTTGAGAATCAATCGCGCAGTCATCGCTCGAAGAACCGCAGAGACCTCACTCCGGCGCAGTCTTGAACGCGGCCAGATACTTCTGTAGGTCGTAGCCAGCCGACTCCGCAGCCGCACGCGCTGCCGCAACCGAGGCTTCAATTGCAGCCAGCGAGGCCTCGTCTGTCTGCGCTGTAGACTCTCCCTCGACGATCGCCATCAGAGCAGGAAGCTGCAACCACGTCAGAAGCTCCTCAAACTGCTCCTTGTTGAAGTAGGTCGTTCCCGATGAGTCGTTGACGCCTGCCAGCCAGCGTGCATCCGGGTCGGACCAGAGAGCCTCGCTGCGGATCGCATCGGCAGCCGTGGCCACAGGATTCAGCAGCAGACGAACCTGCGCCGCAGACTGCCAGCGCGCCTCGCCCTCCATTCCCAGAGTGGAGAAGATCTCCGCCAGCACAGTACGGAAGGCCAGCCGGTCGAAGAGTTCTATTCGTCCACCCTGCGGATCGCAGTGCGTCGGCAGAGTGCGCAAGACGATCCACGCAAGCAGCGGAGTCCAGATTCTTGACTGACGACTCAACGCATCGACGCAAGGCAGCACAGGACGCGAACGCGCAGGCCAGTCGCTCGCATAGCTCTGCGACAACGCAGGCAAGCGCGCCGCAGCAAGAGCCAATGTGCGCACCGCCTCGGCGAACTCCGCAGCCGCAGCCGCAGCGGTGCGAGCTTCAATCGTCGACTGCAAGGCGGATTCGATCAACGCAATCGGGGCAGGAAGCTGCGCCGTAACCTTCGCGCCAGCCTTCTCCTTACGATTCTCCTCCGGCAGATTCTCCATCAGCCGGTCATAGAAGACACGGCCCTTCTCCGCAATATGACGCAGCTCGGAATCCGCTTTCTTGCTCCTGCCTGCATCGGCATTCTTCACCGCAGGCTGATGCAAGCCTGCGTCGGCGAGTTCCGCCAGCGCCTTCACATTCGTCGCGCTGACAGTCCCGCGCAGAGCGTCGTGCAGCGGACGCAGACGAAGCATCACCATCTCGTCGTGGACGTTGCGTACGCCGCGCCCTCCCAGCGAGTCGCAGAGTCTGTCCCACGGCCACTCCGCGTTGGGATGCAGCACACGCCAGTCGAGCAGAACGACGCATTGAAATCCGCGCAACTCGAAGGTCAGTCCGCGCCAATGAAGCTCGGTGGCGCGACGCAGGTACTCCAGACCGTTCGAGTCGCGACAGAAGACAACCAGCGACTCTCCTGTAGGCAACGCCAGCCCCTCGGATAGGCTCCGCTGGCGCAGCGATCCGCTGCCCTTGTCCATGAACGCAGCCGAGAGGTGAATCGTTCCGCGCGTGCTGTCGTACTTGTTGTTGTACAGCACCAGCGAGCGCTCCTCGCCCAGTCGATTGGAGTAGGCGAAGACGTTCTCATCTACATGGCCGTAGCCATTCCAGAAGTCGTACAGGGTAAAGTCAGCACTTCCCGCAAAGATGTGTCGCCGCTTCAGCAGCGGCGCAATCTCCCGCTGATGCCGCGCGACGAGTCCTTCGTTAGGCGACTCGTTCATCTTCGCCTGCTTGAACTCCATCCCATAGCGCTCGGTGAATCCCTCGATCTGTCCGTGACCAAACATCGGCAGTCCGGGCAACGTGGCCAGCAGCGTACATACGCCAAAGTACTTGTCGCCGTCGCCGAACTGGTCGATCGCCGTGCGTTCGTCCGGGTTGCTCATGAAGTTCACATAACGCTTCATAATGTCCGGATCAAACTCGATGGTCTTCTTCAGGTAGGAGCGATACTTCGCATTCTCCTCGTCGCGCATCATGTTCATGAACGCCGAGTTGTACACGCGATGCATCCCCAGCGTGCGCACGAAGTAGCCCTCCAGCAGCCAGAAGGCCTCGGCCAGAAGCAGCGTTCCCGGAACCTCTGCCGCAACGCGATCCACCACCTCGCGCCAGAACTCATTCGGCATCAGCGCGTCGAATTCCTCCTGCGACATCGAGTTCTCCGCCCGCGAAGGAATCGAGCCTCCAGCTCCCGGCAGCGGGAACCAGAGCCGTTGCACATGGCGCTTGGCCAGAACCATCGCCGCATCGAAGCGAATGATGGGGAACATGCGCGCGACGTGCAGAATCATCTGGATCACATGCTCGCGCACCTCGGCCTTGGAGTAGTCGAGCTGTGCCGTATCGTTCCAGGCAAACGACGTTCCATCGTTGCCGTGGTAGATGTAGCGCGTCGATCCGTCGCTGTGATTCCGCAGGCGAAAGGCCACCGCCGCGTCCGTCTGATCGTAGTAGTGATCCTCAATCTTGATATCGGCCCGACTATCGTTGGACAGATCCGGCCCTTCAAAGCGATAGGCAGGAAACGGACTCTCCCAACGATGGATGAACCAGTCGGGATGCTCGATCACCCATGGCGAATCGATGCCCATGTGATTCGGCACCATATCGCTGGCCAGCCGCAGCCCAGCCGCAGCGGCACGATGCTTCAGGTTGTCGTAGGCCTCCCAGCCACCCAGATCCTCTGCAATGTCGTAGCTCTTGAGCGAGTAGGCCGAGGCGACCGCATCGCCGTGTCCTCGCAACCGCTTGATCGTGCGCGAGGCTACGCTGCGCTCCCACAAACCGATCAGCCAAAGCCCAGTCACGCCGCGCGCCGCCAGTAGTTGTAGCTCTTCGTCAGGAATCTGATCCAGCCGATGGATGTGACGCAGATACTTCTTCGACAACTGCTCCAACCAGACGTAGGTACTCTTCGCCATCAGTACGACGTTCGGCATCCACGCCTGATCCGCACTGAAGGCCTCGTACTCGTCGAGCGGAGCCTGATAGCCGTGCGCGTATTTCTTTCGCTTGAACTCGTCGTATCCGACGAACTCGTCGCCGTCAAAGCCCTGACTTCCCCAGGTCGGCGCGCCGTGGCGAAACTGATCCGGCCCTGCTGGATGAAAGCGCATCCAGATGGCGAGTTCCTCCTCGCGCAACACGTCGACCGCCAGCAGAATCCGCTTGAGCGCATCGCCCAGATACGGAGCCCATCGCTCGCGAATGTAGTCGAGCTGCCCGATCAGCGAATCCGGTGACGCCAGCGACGGAGCGCGCAGAGCGTCGAACAGACTGCCAACTTCTGGAGCCATCTGCGGCCGCGTCTTGAAGTAGTCCGGAAACGCCGCCGTAACATTCGCGTAGACCGTTTGTTCCCGCAGCCGTTTGTCCTCGAAGAGCGTATGAAAGGGCTTGAAGGCAGGATTGGCGTTGGCCAACCACAGCATCAACAACTCTTCCATCGCGGCCTCGCGATTGGACTGTCCCTCAGTCGTCCCGCGCAGCCAATCCGCAGCGGAGATCTGTCCACGAAAGACCGCAACGTTGGGAAACTGCTCGGTAAAGGCCAACAGCAACGCGTCCATCTTGCCGGGATTTGCCGGATCGGAGTCCACCTGCGCGGCAAACCAGCGCACGGCCTCGCTCATCACTGCCGGATCGATCTGCTTGCGGAAGCTCGCCACCAGAGCATGGCTCAGCTCGTCGATCAGCCCCATGGCAAAGAGCGCCCCCGCATTGAACGTCGTCGCCGGATCGGCCTCGGAGTCACGCCCCGCATTCAGCGCCTCAGCCAGTCTGCGACTGGCCGACACATCGGCAAAGACCACGTTTCCGGTGTAGCTGAACAACAGCTCGTCCACCTTGGTTGCTTCACGAACAGCACGAGAGATGTGAAATTCCATTTGTCAGATGCCTCAACTTAATCAAATCACTGCAACCAGTATCGCTTGAAAAACGCTTCTCGTGCAGTCGGTTGTATTGCGTGACGTCGTAAAACTCTGCACCAGTCCAAGTGTTGATGGGAAGATCTTTAGCCCATCCGTAAACCTTGATAAATAAACGGGATTTTTCCCCGAGGGAATGTTCAACACTCGTTCAGACCAGCCTTAATCCCCGAGGAGATATTAGAGCAAATTCGGAATTCATGCATGCCGGGAATGAATTATTCTTCTTGCCCTCGAACCAGGAAGGAAAAGCCCCCCACCGCATTCGAGATTCGAAGTGCGATGGAGGGCTGAAGTATCTTTGCAGCAAAGCAGAGAGACCAAGTTGTTAGGCAGACTGACGCAGGGTGTAGCTGCTCAGTGTCTTGATGTAGTTGCCGCGCTCAAACGCCACCGGGTTGGGAACGGATTGGCGACTGAGACTGCCGCGCATCTGCCAGATCGAGGTGTACTCGTGCTCCTCCATCCAGCGAACCAGCTCCGCCTGCACCGCAGTGAGATGCGAGACCCCACCGAAGAGCAGCGCCGAAGCCAACATGGCAACCTGACCGCCCGCCATGACAGACTTCAGAACGTCCTGCGCGCTGTGAACCCCTCCCGTGATGGCAATCTGCGCCTTCACGGTGCCGTAGAGGATCGCTGCCCAGTGTAGACGGATCAGCAACTCTTCCGGACGGCTGAGTGTGAGCCTTGGCGCGACGTTGAGGTTGTCAATGTCGAAGTCTGGCTGGTAGAAGCGGTTGAAGAGAACCAGTCCATCGGCGCCAACCTTATCCAGCTTGGCAGCCAGACTCGGAATGCTGGTGAACTGAGGTGAGAGCTTCACCGCGATGGGAATCTTCGTGCAGGCTTTGACCTGACGAACCAGTTCGACCAACCCGTCCTCGATCACAGAGCTAGAGATGCGAGGATCAATGGGTAGCGAGTAGGTATTCAACTCCAGAGCGTCCGCTCCTGCCTGCTCGATCTCCTTGGCAAAGGCGACCCATCCTCCCGCCGTCGCTCCATTCAGGCTGGCAAGCACCGGGATGCCTGCAACCTTCTTGGCGCTGCGGAGGAGTTCGAGGTAGGTGTCCTGCCCCTGACGAAAGTTGTCATAGGCAGGAAAGAAGCCGGTCGTCTCGGAGAAGGACTCCGTTCCGCGTGTAAGATCGGCATCCAGAGCGTTGCTCTCCAGCGTAAGCTGCTCCTCGAAGATCGAGGGCAGCACGACAGCGGCGGCTCCGGCTGCCTCCAGCCGCTGAACGTCCTCTGTGGAACCAGTCAGCGGATTGGAGGAGACGACAAGCGGACTCTTCAGCTTCAGGCCCAGATATTCAGTACTCAAGTCGATCATTATTTAGCTCCTAGAGGTGCAATGTTGCCTTCTTTTTCCGGAGGTGCAATGTTCGGCGACTCGGAGCGACCCGACATAGCGGCGCGGCTGGAGTAGATGCGCCAGGAACGCTCGACATCATCCTGCGCTTCCTTCAGCAGCATCTTTGCTGTATCTGGATGGCTGCGTGTCAGCATGGTGTAACGCGCCTCGTGATACGCGAACTCCTTCAGCGGAATGCTTGGGGCCTTGGAGTCGAGCATGAAGGGATTTTTGCCCTCGGCACGCAACGAAGGATTGTAGCGCATCAGCGGCCAGTAGCCGGAGAGTACTGCATTCTTCTGCTGCTCCATGCCGTAGGTCAGATCGTAGCCGTGCGCGATGCAGTGGCTGTAGGCGATGATGATCGCCGGACCGTCGTAGGCCTCAGCCTCCTGGAACGCCTTGACCGTCTGCATGTCGCTTCCGCCCATGGCGACGCGAGCCACGTAGACCGAGCCATAGGCCACAGCCTCCATCGCAATGTCCTTCTTGCTGTTGGCCTTACCGCCCTCAGCAAACTTGGCAACTGCGCCGCGCGGGGTGGACTTGGACATCTGTCCGCCGGTGTTGGAGTAGGTCTCGGTGTCGAGGACCAGAACCTTGATGTTCTGTCCCGAACCAAGCACGTGATCCAGACCGCCAAAGCCGATGTCATAGGCCCAGCCGTCGCCACCCAGAATCCAGACGCTCTTGCGAACCAGAGAATCGGCCACATTGATCATGGCGCGAGCTTCGAGCGAGTCAACGCCAGAGAGCTTCGAGCGAAGGGCCAGAACGCGTTCGCGCTGGGCTTCGATCTCGGGTTCCTTGGCCTGAGCCGCAGTCAGAATCGAGGTGACCAGATCGTCGCCAACCGCTGGAGCAAGACGCTGTAGAAGGCTCTCTGCATAATCCTTCTGCTGGTCGAGGGCGAGACGCATGCCTAGACCGAACTCGGCGTTGTCCTCAAAGAGCGAGTTCGACCAGGTTGGCCCACGGCCCTTGCTGTTGACCGTGTAAGGCGTGGTGGGCAGGTTGCCGCCGTAGATCGACGAGCAGCCCGTGGCATTGGCGATGTACAGCCGGTCGCCGAAGAGCTGGGTGAGCAGCTTGACGTAGGGAGTCTCGCCGCAGCCCGCGCAGGCTCCAGAGAACTCGAACAACGGCTGTAGCAGTTGAATGTCCTTGACTTGGGTGTGCGAGAGCTTGTCGCGATTGACGTCCGGCAGAGAGGTGAAGAAGCTCCAGTTCTTGGATTCGGACTCGCGCAAAGGAGCCTGCATCTCCATATTGATGGCCTTGTGCTTGGCCTCGCTCTTGCTCTTGACCGGGCAGATCTCCACGCACAGCTTGCATCCGGTGCAATCTTCCGGAGCAACCTGAAGCGTGTAGCGCTCATCTTCCATGCTTTTCCACTTCGGCTTGGCGCTCTTGAAGGTTTCGGGAGCGCCGACCAGCAGAGCCGGATCGTAGACCTTGGCGCGGATGACGGCGTGCGGGCAAACCATTACGCACTTACCGCACTGGATGCAGAGATCCTCATCCCAAACCGGGATGATCTGCGCAATGTTGCGCTTCTCCCACTGCGCGGTTGCGGTGGGGAAGGTTCCGCCAGCAGGCAGAGCGCTGACCGGCAGGGTGTCGCCGCGTCCATCGGCCATTGCGCCGAGAACGTTGTAGACGAAGGCTGGAGCCTGCTTCGGCAGCATGGGAAGAATGTCGAAGGTCGCGTTGATCGTCTCCGGCACCTTGACCTTGTGCATCGCGGCCAAGGCTGCATCGACGGCGGCGAAGTTCTTGTTTACCACCGCGTCGCCGCGCTTGCCGTAGGTCTTCTTGATCGACTTCTTAATCTGTTCGATCGCCTCGTCGGCAGGAAGAATGCCGCTGATGGCGAAGAAGCACGTCTGCATGATGGTGTTCAGACGATTGCCCATTCCCGTCTCGCGGGCCACAGTGTAGCCATCGATGACGTAGAACTGGAGCTTCTTCTTGATGATCGAATCCTGCGTGGTCTTCGGCAGATGCTGCCAGATCTCCTCCGGCCCATACGGGCTGTTGAGCAGGAAGACCGCGCCGGGTGCTGCGGCGGCGAGCAGATCCATGCGCTCCAGGAAGGGGAACTGGTGGCAGGCGACGAAGTTCGCCTTGGTGATGAGGTAGGTCGAACGAATCGGGTTCGGACCAAAACGCAGATGCGAGGTCGTCACCGAGCCGGACTTGCGCGAATCGTAGACGAAGTAGCCCTGTGCGTAGTTCGGAGTCTCGGCGCCGATGATCTTGATCGAGTTCTTATTCGCGCCAACCGTTCCGTCTGCGCCCAGTCCGTAGAAGAGTGCGCGGACGGTCTTGGGATCTTCAGTAGAGAAGTCCTCGTCGTAGGGCAGGCTGGAGAAGGTCACATCGTCGTTGATGCCGATGGTGAAGCGATTCTTCAGCTTATCCTTCTTCAACTCGTCGTAGACACCCTTGACCATGGCCGGGGTGAACTCCTTCGACGAGAGTCCGAAGCGTCCGCCGATGATGCGCGGCTGCACCGCGATCGGCGAAGTGCCGGTCGAAAAAGCTTCACTAAATGTAGTAATGACATCCTGATAGAGCGGCTCGCCAAGTGCGCCCGGCTCCTTGCAGCGATCCAACACGGCGATGGACTTGACCGTCTTCGGCAGCGCCGCCAGAAAAGCTTCGGAGGCGAAGGGACGATACAGGCGAACCTTCAACAGGCCAACCTTCTCGCCCTGTGCGACCAGATAGTCGATGGTCTCTTCCACGGCTCCTGCGCCCGAACCCATCAGCACGATAACGCGCTCGGCATCGGCTGCGCCAACGTAGTCAAAGAGATGATAGGAGCGGCCCGTCTCCTCCGCCAAGCGATCCATCGCATTCTGCACGATGGTGGGGCAGGCGTTATAGAACGGATTGGCAGCTTCACGAGCCTGAAAATAGACGTCGGGGTTCTGCGCCGTACCGCGCAGAATCGGATTGTCGGAGCTGAGTGCGCGCTCGCGATGGGCAAGAACGGTCTTCTCGTCCAGCATCGCCTGAATCGTCTCGTCGGAGATGGCCAGCGCCTTGTTGATCTCGTGCGAGGTGCGGAATCCGTCGAAGAAGTGAAGGAACGGAACACGCGACTCCAGCGTAGCAATGTGCGAGACGAGCGCGAAATCCGCAGCCTCCTGCACCGATGCCGAGGAGAGCATTGCGTAGCCCGTCGAGCGGCAGGCCATTACGTCCGAATGATCGCCGAAGATGGAGAGAGCATGGGTTGCGATGGCGCGTGCGGTGACGTGGATGACGTTGCAGGTCAACTCGCCGGCGATCTTGAACATGTTTGGAATCATCAGCAACAAGCCCTGCGAGCAGGTAAATGTTGTGCTGAAGGCTCCGGCCTGCAATGCGCCGTGCATGGCTCCGGCGGCTCCGCCCTCGCTCTGTAGCTCGGCAACCAGCGGCACTGTGCCCCAAATGTTTTTACGCCCTGCCTCGCGCCACTCATCGGCCCACTCAGCCATCGTGGACGATGGGGTAATCGGGTAGATCGTAATCACTTGCGACAGCCGATACGCCACCCGCGCACAGGCTTCGTTACCGTCGAGAATCACCGTTTGCTGCTCGTTCATTCTTTTCCTCCAGAAGCTCATACTATTCTGCGCCCGTCGAATGCATGACTGATGTGCGCAGTGTCACAGGCCACGCTTGCCATGTCTGATACATTTAGGACTGAAGTTATGACGAATTCTCTCTATCTCCCTGTGATCGTGCTGCTTTGCGCGGCTATCGCATTTGCTCTATTCACCCTGCTGCTTGCTAAGGTGTGGGCAAAACTGTACTCCCCGCACAAATCTGGATCGATCAAGAACTCCATCTATGAGTGCGGTTTGGAGTCTGTGGGCGACGCGTGGATTCAGTTCAAGCCCGGTTATTATTTGTATGCGATCATATTCCTGGTCTTCGATGTGGAAGCGGTCTTTCTGCTTCCCTTTGCCGTTGCGTTTACCGGCTTCTCGGCTGCGGAATCCGTTGCAATGCTCATCTTTTTGCTTTTGCTGGTAGAAGGTCTAGTCTGGGCCTACCAGAAGAACGTGTTGGTCTGGTCGTAGAGCGCATCGAAATCAGTGTCGGAATAAATTTACTCCGACGCGCACGGCACACACAACACGAATCAAGGATTTTTTTGTGGTTGATGAAGAACTAAAGAACGAGATGAGCAAGCAGGGGATCGTCACCACGACCCTTCAGGAGTTGTATAACTGGGGTCGCCGTAGTTCCCTGTGGCCTCTGAACTTCGGACTGGCCTGCTGCGCCATCGAGATGATCGCCACCACCATGGCGCGCTACGACATGGCCCGCTTTGGTGCCGAGGTCTTCCGCCCCTCGCCGCGTCAGGCCGATCTGATGATCGTCGCCGGAACCGTCACCAAGAAGATGGCTCCGCAGGTCGTCCGCCTCTACAACCAGATGCCCGAACCGAAGTACGTCATCGCAATGGGCGCCTGCGCCATCTCCGGTGGCCCATTCAAGCAGGGCTACAACGTTCTCAAGGGCATCGACCGCTACTTCCCTGTCGACATCTATATACCCGGTTGCCCGCCGCGGCCCGAGGCGCTGCTCGACGCCTTCATGTCCCTACAGAAGATGATCGACGCGCAACAGTTGACCGGCCCAAACCGTCCGCGCCACCTGAACGCCGATGCAAAGAGCGAGTTTATCGTTCCAAAGTTTGGGGAGCACGATCTGGAGCCAGCGCAGAACTCTACTGTATGGAAGGCCCCTCTGGTACAGATCTCGGGAACCGAAACGGATAAGTCTGCAAAATGAATTTGGAAAACATTAAATCCGAGATTGAAGCGAACGTTCCCGGCTGCCAGTTGGAGTTTGTTCTCAACCCTAGCCCCTCGGCCCAGCACTCGCTGCGCCTGGATCACGCCCACGCCGTCGCCGTCGCCACCTACCTGCGCGACGCCGCAGATCTACGCTTCGACTTCTGCTCGAACGTGACCGGCATCGACTGGCCCGCCAAGGAACTCACCGAGAAGGTCAAGGTCAAAAAGCTCGTAGACGGCGAAGAGAAAGAGGTTGAGGAGGTTCGCAAGACGACTATTCCGGGAACTCTCGAAGTCGTCTACCACCTCTTCTCGGTGGAAAAAAAACACGGGCCGATCACCTTGCGTATGAGTACCAAAGACCGCGAGACTGAGGTTCACATGCCCTCGCTCACCCCGGTCTGGCGCAGCGCGGAGTTTCAGGAGCGCGAGATCTTCGACCTCTTCGGAGTCGTCTTCGACGGCCATCCCGACCTGCGTCGTCTGTTGATGTGGCCCGACTTCATCGATCACCCGATGCGCCGCGACTATGTAGCACCGGACGACTTCGAGTATGAGCCGACCGCGCACGACGCCGTCTTGCAGCGCGCCAATCAGCACCAGAGCGAAGCCATTGCAAAGCTCGCCAGCGAAGCGGAGGGCAAATGAGCGACGCCACGAACCTGACCGCGCAGATCGACATCAATACCATTCCCGCTCTGGGCAAGGAGCAGTTGCTGGAACTCGCCATGGGTCCGCAGCATCCCTCCACCCACGGCGTATTTCGCATGAACGTGGTTCTGGATGGCGAGCGCGTGATGAAGTTGAAGCCGGTCTTCGGCTATCTCCATCGCAACCACGAGAAGATCGCCGAGAGCGAGACCTACCTCGGCTCGATGCCCTACACCGACCGGCTGGATTATATCTGCTCGATCACCAACAACTGGGCCTATGCTATCGCAGTGGAAAAACTCGCAGGCATTGAGGTTCCCGAGCGAGCTGAATACCTGCGGGTCATCACCGGCGAGTTGACCCGACTACAGAATCACGCCTGCCTGCTCGGTTTTCTGATGCAGGATATGGGGGCCAGCGGTACGCCGCTGATGTACGCCTTCCGTGAGCGCGAAAAGATCATGGACCTCTTCGAGGGTCTCACAGGCGCGCGCATGATGTGCAACTACCTGCGCTTCGGCGGTTGTCGCGTGGACACGCCCGCAGGCTGGATGGATGCCGCGCGCAAGGTCGTCGCCGAGTTCCCCCGTTTTCTGGATGAGTACGAGAATCTTCTGGTGGGCAATGAGATCCTGATGGATCGCACGCAGGAGGTCGGCATCCTCTCGAAGGAGTTGGCCATCAACGCGGGAATCAGCGGGCCCATGGCGCGCGCCAGCGGAGTCGACTATGACATTCGCAAGGTCGACCACTACAGCATCTACGACCGCTTCAACTTCCGCATACCGCTCGGCGAGCGAGGCGATGTATACGATCGCTACATGATTCGATTCCTGGAGATGCGCGAATCCATAAAGATTCTGGAACAGGCCATGCGGGATATTCCCGATGGACCCATTGTTGATCCGAAGACCAAAATTCGCGGCTTCCGCCCCAAACCCGGCGAGGCCTACGGAAGAATAGAATCACCAAAGGGCGAGCTTGGGTTTTATCTCGTCAGCGACGGCGCGCTGAATCCGTATCGTTACCGCGTCCGCCCACCCAGTCTCATCAATCTGACGGTGCTCGAAGACCTCTGTATCGGGCAAAATGTTGCGGATGTGGTGGTAATTCTGGGCAGCATCGATATTGTCCTGGGCGAAGTAGACCGATAAGGCCGCATAGACGTCCTCGAAGGAGTTTGCTGTGGTAGGAAAAGGCATCATCAAGGGAATGGTGGAGACGGCGCGGAACTTCCTCGGAAGCTACGTCAGCAAACAACGTCTGACCACTATTCAATATCCCGAAGAGCGCGCGCCACAGATTGAAGCCGCACGCAACTTCCCCTTCCTCGTCTTCGACGGCACCGACGCCGAGCAGGGACTGCGCTGCGTCGCCTGCCAGATCTGCGAAAAAGAGTGCCCGCCCAAGTGCATCTTCATCGAGAAGAGCAAGGACAAGAAGCCCGACGCAACCGGCAAGATGCAGTTCTATCCTGCGACCTTCAACATCGACATCTCGGTCTGCATGAGCTGCCAGATCTGCGTCGAGGTCTGTCCCTTCGATTCCATCAAGATGGACGTAGTCTACGACCTCAGCAATAACGACCGCTTTGCCGGTCTTCTGCTGCATAAGCAGCAGTTGGCCAAGTCCAATGAGTACTACAACACGATTCATCCCACCGAGGCCGCAGCCGTAGATGCGCACTTCGCCGAAGAACGCGCCAAGGCCGCAGCCAGAGTGAAGGCCGCAGCAGAAGCAAAGCTTGCAGCAGAAGCAAAAGCTGCGACTGATGCAAAGGCAAAGTCCGAAACCACACTCGCCGACACGCAGGCGCAACCCGTAGGCGGTGGTACGCGATGAACTTAAAGTTGGATCAACTTGATCAGATCTTTGTAATCCTCAATAATTGGCTACTCGGCTACCTTCCTCCGGTCGTTCGCCCGCTCTGCTCGTCGATCCTGGCGATCGCGCTGATTCTTGTCACCTTCGCCCTGCTCTTCGCCATCACCACGGTTCTAGAGCGCAAGGGGCTGGGACGCATTCAGAATCGTTTTGGTCCGAACCGCGTCGGACCCTGCGGCTTTCTTCAGCCCATTGCCGACGGAATCAAGTCGCTTACCAAGGAAGACATCGTCCCCAACCCGGCGGATCATGTCGTGCATTTTCTGGCTCCGGTTCTTCTGGTTGCGGCAGCGTTTATGGCCTATGCAGTTCTGCCGATCGGTAGAAACATGATTCTCGTCGACATGAACGCCGGAGTCCTCTATTTCTTTGCCATCGGCTCGTTGATGGAACTAGCTGTCTTCATGGCGGGCTGGTCCAGCCGCAGCAAGTATTCCCTGTTGGGAGCCATGCGCGCCATCGCGCAGATGATTAGCTACGAGGTTCCGTTGGTTCTGGCCTCCATCGTCGTCATCATGCAGTCCGGCTCGCTCTCCACTGTGTCCATCGTCAATATGCAGGCGACCTATACTGGCATCTGGCCGCACTGGTTTGTCTTCACGCCCTGGGGATTTGCCGGATTCGCTCTCTTCATGATCGCAGCCACAGCCGAATCCAACCGTTCTCCCTTCGATCTTCCCGAAGGCGAGTCCGAGATTATCGCTGGCTACTATACGGAATATTCCGGCTTCAAATTCGCCCTATTTTTTCTCGGGGAATACATTGGGATGTTCGCCACCAGCGCCATGGCAATCACCCTATTTCTCGGCGGATGGTCGGCTCCATTCTCCTTTCTTACTTGGATTCCCTCTTATTTCTGGTTTTTTGCCAAACTACTGACAATCATTCTCACCTTCATCTGGGTTCGCGGAACGCTGCCTCGCCTGCGCATGGATCAACTGATGAATCTGGCGTGGGAGTTCATGCTCCCCATGACGCTGCTCAATCTGTTGACCGCCGGGGTATGGCACTTTATGCCTGCCGGAGCGTTGCGCTGGCTGATATGCGGAGCCATGGTCGTTGTTCCCTGTATCCTTCTCAGTCGCGGGCTCAAACAAAGGAAGAAATTCCAGGTTCGAAAGTATCGTTTTTCCGAGTAATCTTATTCTCGGTTTTATTAATTGAAATATAAATTAGCGGCTCCAATTACTGAGTTATCCAGATGAACGTATCTTTTATTCTTCTCGCCATTATTACCGTCGTCGGAACGGCAGCAGCCATGGGCATGCGCAATGCAGTCCACTGCGTGCTTGCGCTGACGGTAGGCCTTGCCGGAGTTGCGGCTTTGTATCTACAACTCGGCGCACAATTCGTAGGGTTTACCCAGATTATGGTCTACGTCGGAGCGGTAGCAATTCTGGCCGTCTTCGCCATCATGATGACCCACAGTCCAGAGCCCGCCAAGCCACCCACCTTCTCTTCTTTCTGGACCGTAGGCAGCGTAGTCGCAGCCTCTGTCTTCGCGGTTCTCGCCTGGGCGATTCACTCCAGTTCACTTGCAGCGCACACTCTGCCGCCGCAACCCGAGGTCACCGTCCAGCAGATCGGCGACGCGCTGATGCATCGTTTCGTCCTGCCACTAGAACTTATGGGTCTGCTATTGACTGCCGCACTCATCGGAGCCGTAGTCATTGCGATGAATCATCGGGAGGAGATCAAGTGAACTCCTTGCAAAACTATCTACTTCTTTCTTCGCTGCTTTTTTCCATCGGCCTTGCCGGAGCGCTCATTCGTCGCAATGCAATTCTGGTTCTTATCGGAATTGAACTTATGCTGAATGCAGCCAATTTGAATTTGATCGCATTCTGGCGCTTTGGCCCGAATCCCGCAGCCTTGACTGGAATTATGTTCGCCATCTTCTCCATCAGCATAGCCGCAGCAGAGGCAGCCGTTGGACTAGGAATTATTCTCGCAGCCTATCGTCACTCCAAGACCACAGATCTGGACAGAATGAACTCGTTGCGAGGCTGATGCAATCAGGAACTATCGTTCAATTTGAATCAAGAATTAACTATTTATTCGTTACCGCAATTTATCGTAGTTAATATAACCGTTTGATATTTATATCTTCTGAGACTCAATGACCTGGATCGTTCAAAACCTATGGTTGATTCCCGCGCTGCCGATTCTCGCAGCGGGCATCTCCTCCCTACTGAAGCAGAAGAGCCGCATCTCCGCCGCGAGCCTTGCCATCGGCTCTATGGCCGTCTCTTTTCTGCTCTCGCTCTGCGCCTTCGCCCATGTGCTTACGAATCACGAAACCGATCAAGTTCTGACCTACAACTTCGGCTGGTTCCAGTTCGGCAATGAATGGCTCAAGCTCGGCTGGATGCTCGATCCCCTGACCGCCGTGATGTTGGTCATGGTCAGCTTCGTTGGCCTGCTGATCTTCATCTACAGCACCGGATACATGGAGCACGATGAGAACTTCACGCGCTTCTTCTGTTTCCTCGCACTCTTTGCCGGAGCTATGCTGGGCGTCGTCATCGCCAACAGCCTTCTGCTGCTCTACATGTGCTGGGAGATCGTCGGACTCACATCCTATCTTCTCATCGGCTTCTGGTACCACAAGCCGGAGGCCGCCGCCGCCGCCAAGAAAGCCTTCATTACCACGCGCATCGGCGATCTGGGATTTCTTCTCGGCATGGTCTGGCTCTACACCAAGTCCGGCACGTTGCTCTTCTACGATAACGGCGCGGGCTGCCTCGAACACTCCGCCCTCACTCATCTGGTCGCGCAGACTACCGTCTACGGTCTCAGCATCTCCGCCGCAATCAGCATTCTCGTCTTCTGCGGAGCCGCCGGAAAGTCTGGCCAGTTCCCCCTTCACGTCTGGCTACCCGACGCGATGGAAGGCCCCACACCGGTCAGCGCACTGATCCACGCGGCAACCATGGTCGCCGCCGGAGTCTTCCTCGTCGCTCGCATCTATCCACTGATGAGCGCCCACGCAGGAACATCGCTCTCGCCAACCATCGCGCTGCAAGTCGTTACATGGATCGGCGCCATCACCGCCCTGTTCGGAGCAACCATCGCCGTCGGGCAGTATGACATTAAACGAATTCTTGCCTACTCCACCGTCTCGCAGCTCGGCTATATGATGATGGGTCTGGGCGTAGGCGGCGTAGCCGTCGGCATGTTTCACCTCATCACTCACGCCTTCTTCAAGGCTCTGCTATTCCTCGGCGCAGGCTCGGTCATCCACGGCTGCCACGAAGAACAAGACATCCGCCGCATGGGTGGTTTGCGCAAGTTTATGCCGATAACATTCGCCGCGTATACCGTGGGAATGCTGGCGCTCTGTGGATTTCCCTTCTTCTTCTCCGGCTTCTGGAGCAAGGACGCAATCCTGCACGCCGCACATAACTGGAGCATCTCGCAGGCTCCGTACTACATGGGTGCGATCGGCGCACTACTCACAGCCTTCTACATGACGCGCCAGATGTACTACGTCTACGCAGGCAGCTCGCGCCTGTCCGATGCGAGCGACGATTCGAGCCATGTCGCGCACCGCGATCCGCATGAGAGTCCAGCCGTAATGACCGCGCCGCTGGTTATTTTAGCCACTTGCGCCGTCCTACTCGGCTTTGTCGGAACGCCTGCATGGCCATGGTTTCAATCCTTCCTCGAAGGCAACCAAGCCAACTTCACTCTGGCTGCGTTTTCTGAAGCAGGAATTATTCCCGTCATGCTCTCTTCTTCTCTGCTGGTATTTATTGGACTAGGTCTAGGCTGGTTCTTCTACGGACGCACTCCAATTACAAGCGCCAGCGCTCCCGATAATCTAGGCAAACTACAGCCGCAGATTTATTCCACGCTGAACCGCGCCTACTTCGTAGACGCAATCTATGGCGCGACCATTATTCGTCTGAATACAGCTTGGTCGATCCTATGCGACTGGATGGATCGCTGGGTCTGGAACGGAGCCGTGCAAGCAGTCTCCTATCTTGTATTAGCCTTCGCATGGCTGGATCATTTCATCGATACCTATATCGTCAATAGCAGCTTCGATGGAGGTTGCGAGGGCGTCTCACGCAGCGGACTGCTTCTCGGCCTGCTACAAGCTGGCCGCGTGCAGAACTACATGCGAGTCATCGGCTGCGCACTCGTCGCGCTGACAATATTCCTACTTTGGGGAGCTAAATAATGACAAACTTCCCGTGGATCACAGCCCTCACCGTACTTCCCGTTGCAGGCGCACTCCTCGTTCTAGTATTGGGCGAGCGCAACAAGAATCTATCCCGATGGACAGCGCTAACCTTCAGCTTTATCGCACTAGCACTAACTCTGATTCTGTGGCATAGCTTCGATAAAACCTCTGGCGCGCTGCAATTTCAAGAGTGGCATAACTGGGTGCCCGCCTTTGGGATTCAGTACCACGTCGGAATCGACGGTCTGGGTCTGTTGATGTTATTGTTGACGTCAATCGTAGTTCCAATCGGAATGACCGCCTCATCGCAGATTCAAGAGCGAACTTCGGTGTATTATTCACTGATTCTGCTGCTACAGTCCTGCCTATTTGGAACCTTTACCGCGCTGAATTTCTTCCACTGGTTCCTCTTCTGGGAGCTAAGCCTGATTCCCGCCTTCTTCCTTATCAAAGTATGGGGAGGATCGCGCAGCACCAAGGCCGCAACCCAGTTTTTGGTTTACACCATGGTCGGCGGCGTCGGATTACTTTTATCCTTTCTGGCAATTTTTCTAGCTACCCATAAATCCGACTTTATCGATCTGGCTGCACTGGCGCAGAGCGGACAGCTAATGCCTGCTGTAATCGACAAACTGGCATGGCACCACATCACCCCGCAGCATCTCGCGTTGCTTTTGTTTGCCGGAGCCTTTCTGGGCTTTGCCGTAAAGGTTCCCGTCTTCCCTTTCCACACATGGCTACCCGCCGCCTATTCCGAGGCTCCCACCGGAACCACCATTCTGCTTACCGGAGCGATGTCGAAGATGGGCCTCTACGGCTTCCTTCGCATTCTGCTTCCCATCTTCTGGCCGCAGATGCAGCTAGTCCTAACGCCCCTGTTGTGGCTGTCGGTAGCGACAATCGTCTTCTCCGCCTATGCCGCCCTCGCGCAAAAAGATCTCAAAAAAATATTAGCCTACTCCTCGATTAATCATCTTGGATATTGCCTGCTGGCGATCTTTGCCGTAGTAAAGTTCACCGGAGCAGACACATACCTAACCGCCGAGAAATATGCCGCAATGAATGGCGTATTTCTCCAGATGTTCAATCACGCGCTGACCGCCTCAGCTTTATTTTGGTTCGTAGCTCTCTTGGAAAAACGCAGCGGCGGTTTACGCGGCCTCAACGACTTCGGAGGTCTTCGCAAGATCGTTCCCGTCTTCGCAGGTCTAATGGGCATCGCACTCTTCTCATCGCTAGGCCTGCCCGGACTCAACGGATTCATCGGCGAGTTTCTGATCTTCAAGGGAACCTTCCCTCTTACAACCTGGGCCTCGTCGCTCGCAGTTCTCGGCCTTCTGGTTTCTGCACTCTTTATTCTTGGAATAATTCAACGTGTATTTTCCGGACCGCTCAACGATAAATGGCTCAGTCTTCCTGACCTATCGACCAGCGAGCGAGTAGCTTTGGTTCCCGCAATTGGTCTTATGTTTGCATTAGGCCTTTATCCCCAACTGATTCTCGCATTCGTCAATTCGACTGCGATCCAGATGGTGCAACATCTAAAGTTTTGATTATTGCTGAAAATGGTGTTTTGAATATGCTTGCAGGTACGATCTATATCTCATTTCTCGGAGCGGCTGGCCTACTCCTGCTCCCCAAGGGCAGCGTGACAGCAGCGCGCATCCTTGCGCTGCTAACGGCCATCGCAGGCTTCGCTCTTGCGCTGACCTCCTTCGTGCATCACCGATCCGGCGAACTATTTACCGTTACGCGCGTGCCATGGATTCCCACCCTAGGCATTGAATATCATCTTGCCGCTGACGGCATCAGCCTCACGATGATTCTGCTTACGGGAATTATTGCCATCACCGGAATTCTTTTTTCGTGGAATATCGTAGAACGCACCAAGGAATTCTTTGCCTTCTACCTACTCCTGATCGGAGCAGTCTACGGGGTATTTCTCAGCTACGATCTATTTCTTCTCTTCGTCTTCTATGAAATAGTAATTATTCCGAAGTATTTCCTGATCGCCATCTGGGGATCGACGCGTCGTGAGTATGGCGCAATGAAGCTGGCTATCTACTCCTTCGTCGGCAGCACGATGGTTCTGATCGGACTTATCGCAGCCTATGTAGTAGCCGGATCCAAAACCACATCCCTCGTTGATCTGGCGCAGTATCCTTTTTCGCTTCACTTCCAGATGCTGGCTTTTCCTCTGGTCTTCGTTGGTTTTGCAATTCTTGCTGGTCTATGGCCCTTTCACACCTGGGCTCCTACCGGCCACGTCGCTGCACCAACGGCGGCATCCATGTTGCTCGCCGGTGTTGTCATGAAGCTGGGAGCCTATGGCTGCCTGCGCGTCGCCATGACGCTCTTCCCTCTCGGCCTCGGCCCTTGGGGCTTCCATGTACTCGGCCTCACCTCCTGGCGCGATGTATTCGCACTGCTGGCGGTCATCGGAATTATCTACGGAGCATTGGTCGCCTTAGTCCAAAAAGACTTCAAGTTTGTCATCGGATACTCCAGCGTCAGCCACATGGGATTTATTCTGCTTGGCCTGATGACCTTGAATCAGATCGGCCTTACCGGCGCAGTCCTACAGATGTTGTCGCATGGACTACTGGCTGGTCTTATGTTCGCCGTCGTCGGACGTATGGTCTACGCGCGCACGCACACTCGCGAGCTTGCGATTCTTGGTCCCATGAATCTTTGGAAGATCATTCCGTTCGCAGCGGTCACCTTCATTGTTGCTGGAATGGCCAGCATGGGCCTGCCCGGATTCAGCGGATTCTGGGCGGAGCTAATGATCCTGACAGGCGCTTGGCGCTCCTATCCCGCCTACGCCCTATGTGTCGGATTCGGCATTATTATTGGCGTAGTCTACATCTGGCGCGCCATGCTAAAGGCCTTCTTCGCAGAGACAGGCGTCGAGTTAACTTCGCCTCAACCATCGCTGCCACCGATTACACTTCCCGAGCGTCTCGGCGCAATTATATTAATCGGCGCAAGCATCTTCGTCGGAGTCTGCCCACAGGTGTTCCAAAATATTATTATTCCAGCGTTCAACTCTCCACTGTTTGAAGGTTTGCGCAAAGGGAGTTGGCAATGACATCAATCAACTATGCGCAACTACTGCGACTCGCGCTGCCTGAAGTCATCGTCGTAGCCACGGCGCTGCTCGTAATGGCGACCGATCTTCTAGTCCTACGTCGATGCAAGACGCGAGTCCGATTCGCCGTTGCCGCCGGATTAGCCTCCCTCGGCTGTGCGGGAGCCATCGTGCGCATTTTTTACGCGCCCGAAGTTGCAAATATTCTCGACGGAATCCTGATTGCGAATCCTCTGATCCATTTGGTTCAGACCGCCCTGCTGTTGCTTACAATATTTGCCCTTCTCATTTCGGTCGATTCAACCTTCACGGAACACGTCGGCGAATTCATTCTGCTGATTTTGATTGCAACCGCAGGAATGATGTTTCTAGTCGGAACGCAAGATCTTCTAGTCATTTTCATCTCTCTGGAGTTATTGAGCCTCTCGCTTTATATTCTTGCCGCATTCAATAAACGCAGCGCACAGTCCTGGGAGGCCGCGCTAAAATACTTCCTCTTCGGAGGAATGTCGGCCGCGTTCTTGCTCTTTGGATTCAGCCTGCTCTACGGCCTATCGAACTCCACCAGCCTGCCTCAGATTGCCGCTGCGATTCACGGCCCGTCGCTCAATCCACTGCTGGTAATCGCTATCGTGACAACCGCAATCGGGCTTGGCTTCAAGGTTGCAGCCGTTCCCTTCCACTTCTGGGCACCGGACGTCTATCAGGAAGCGCCCGCTCCCAGTGCAGCTTTTATTGCATCGGGGTCCAAGGTCGCCAGCTTTTTTATCTTCTTTCAGATAATGACTCTGGGCTTTGCAGGCGCCGCAGGAACCGCCGCATTCACGCATCTCGTCCGCGGGTGGGTTCCGGTACTGGCTTTGATGGCCACAGCCTCAATGTTGCTTGGGAACCTAGTCGCCATCGCGCAAACCAGCCTGCGCCGACTGCTTGCCTACTCTGCAATCGCACATGCGGGCTACATGCTTCTCGCAATTGTGGCACACACACAGCAGAGTCTCACGGCTCTCATTTATTATGTCGTAACCTATGCGCTGGCAACGATCGGAGCTTTCGCAGTTATTTCGGTTGTTGAAGAACAGACTGGAAGCGATGATCTCTCGAACTTCAACGGCATCTGTAGACAGGCTCCGGTACTTTCCTTCTGTCTGGCGATCTTTATCTTATCGCTGGCAGGAATCCCGCCGCTCGCTGGATTCTTCGGAAAGTTCTTTCTATTTGTAACGGTACTAGGTGCAACCTCAGGATCCATGAATCTTCTATGGCTGATTGTTCTAGCCTTAGCCATGAGTGCCGTTTCACTTTACTACTACCTGCGCATTCTCAAACGGGTCTACGTCGCGCCTCTCGCTGCTGATGCAAAGGAAATCCATCCCCCGATTGTCACTCAGCTTCTCTTGCTTCTATTAGCTGCTGCGGTTGTAGCGCTTGGCTGCGATCCGCAACTATTCCTGCGACACATCACGGCTGCGATTCAATCCTCCATCCTATAGTTTCGCGATAAGGATGAATATGTTCAGACAATGACATAATTGCAATGTCTGTTATGACTTTCTATAGAGCCAGAGTCACTTCGTCAGAATCGGCTCGCCCAGGTCTGCCGTGGCGGGCTTGGACGGATCTTCGACGACCATTGGCTTCTGGCTTTTGTAGTCGGAGAAGTGGACGACGTTGTCGTAGGCGTCCTTGATCAGATCCTGAAGGGGAATGACGCTGCCGTTTACGCGCTGCTCGTCGAGAAGGTCGAGATCCACGTCGGCAACGATCATCTGCTCCTGATTGATGGTTCCTTCAGCGGCGATGCCGTCTCGGGCAAAGAAGTAATCCGAGGGGGTGAGGATGGCGGCTAGTCCGTAGTTGGCCGCCATGTACGGAACCAGCGGGAGTCTACGGCAAGCCCCAAGGGGAGGTTCCTCAAAGTATCAATTTGCTGCTGTCAGTCTATGGGCCAACTGTGAATAGAAGATTGACGCGTTGCCAATCATTGGCAATACCATGAGTCTGGTGTTCTGAGTCAGTAGTCCGTTGAAGTTATAGGTCGGGCCTTCAGCCCTTGTTCGTCGTTCCGTGCGCACCCCTAGGCCTTCGGCCTAGGCTGGTATAGAACGGGCCTTTGGCCCTTTGGTTTAGCTCCAATGGCCCTTGGCTTTATGCAACTAACTTTAGACTCAGGACGCTAGGAATTTATTAGTTTGCACTCGCTGATAACACGCTGCTCTTGTCAACCGCATGATCCGCAATCTTCAAAAAGGTCTTCCATTCGCAGATCGGTTTATCCACATCGCATCCTGACAAGGTCAGCGTTTTCTGTGCAGGTGGAGTTGCCGCAGTGATAGCTTGCATCTCGCGCATCTGGCGCAGTGTCTGCATGGCAACCGTCACGCGGACAGAGTAGGCTCCATGAACGTTCTGCCATAGCTCGAACGCAAGCTCCGTACCGGGAGGCGTGTCGTCTTCGCGCCCATCGAGTGTCCAATGCAGGCCGAGTAACGCGGCGACTCCAGCAAGGTTTGTATCGTGTCCGACCAGCAACACCAGCTTGCTATTCGCTGGTCCGATGGCACCCGCAACCGAATGCCGCTCTGCGCCTTGCTGAAGCGTACGTGTGATGTGAAAGAGCATCGTCGAGGCCTCGGCTTTGGCGCGTTCCTGTGTGCCGTGTGTTCGAGCGAAGTTGGCTGTATGCAGAGCGAGAAAGCTGCGCAGTTGGACCTCGTCAACCTTGCCCCAACCGACTTGATCCATCGGCATTCCCTCGGCGTATTCCAGCAGAAAGTCTTCAGCAAAACTTGAGGCCAGACCCAGCGAATCCTGCGCCTCAGACATCTGATCCTTCTTATCGCGAGCGATTGGGGCGGCAGCGCCAAGCAGAGGTATCGCTGGAGTCTGCGTGGGAGTGCAGGCAATCTTCGCGTCGCATCCCCGTAGAACGTGCTGCATCTCGGACAGCAACTCGTCCTGCTGCGAATCCTGCTCTCGCTTCGCCGTCGCATCCGATGGAACAAGCGCTGCATCGCTGTGCATTGCGCTCATGCCGTTGCTGTGCGGATGAAAGAGCGGATCATTTTTAGCCGGGGCGAGACTATGAATTGCAGGCGGACAGTTGGGGAACAATCCCTCCGCCAGAGCCCGCCCACTCTCCAGCGTTCGCTGATCCGTGTCCGCCCAGATGTAGGTCTTCGACGCGTTCTCGCATCCACTCGCGGTAAACAGGTTAGTCTCGGCAAGAGTGGCGCGGTCATAGCTGCCAAACTGTTTCATCAACTGAAAGCCTCGACGGGTCAGATCTCCCGGCGGCACACTCCACTGCGGCCAAGGCTGTGCAGAGTAGGCGTTGAGACGATCCAGCGTCCATGTCGGCGAACGAACTCCGTGACGACTTAGAATGACAACCATCTTGAGGCGGTCGCCGCGGTGTTGACTTGCGTGGCTGCTTGCGTCGTTTGCGGAGGCTTCGGTCTTTGTCTGCGCAGACGAGAAATTTGATGCCAATGCGCCGAGGCAGGCCAGCAGCAAAATATTTACGATGGGATTCCGCACACTTACTCCTGATGTCGATGGGCTTGCAAATCAAGGGAGGCCTGAACAAATTAATTCATTCAGGCCTTCCCGATGGACTAGAGCAATTTAGATAGAGGTTTAGACCGTAGCATTGCGAAAAAAATACGAGGATTCTTCGCTTTGCTCAGAATGACAATTCATTTCTTGGCCGATAGCAATTACTAAACGCTCTAATGGTTGGATGTAGATTGAAGCCTTTCTAGTTGTGCTTGCGCTGGAGGTTGTAGCGTAGACCCGCAGTGTAGGTCGGCTTGTAGTACTCACGCTGATTCACAAACTCCGTGCTGCCCTGATAGTAGCCAAAGACCTCGTTGTTCAGGTTGAGGCCATCGACGACTACGCTGATGCCTTTCCAGAAGCGGTAGCTGGCCTGTGCATCGACCTGATAGTGAGTCAGAGTAAAGACGTCTCCCGACGGCCCCTTGACGCCGAGACCGCTCGGATCGGCTCCCGTGACCAGCGACGGAGCAACGTAGTTGTAGCTGAACAGACTCGCCTGATCGTAGGCCAGACCAACGCGCGCCGAGAATCGCTTGGTGTCGTAGGTCGGGCTGATCTTCCAGGTGTTGGGAGCCTGATCGATCATAGTAGGCTGGTCGGTGCGCAGAGGCAGACCCTTCTCGCGCGAGGCTGTGTAGCTGTAGTTAGCCGAGATTCCGAGGCCGCCGAGAACTCCAGGAAGGAAGCTCAGGTGCTGCTGGTAGCTCAGTTCCAGACCGTAGATGTAGGCATTCTGTCCGTTGACATACTGCGTGATGGCGTCGCCGGGATACTGCGTGAGAACGCTCTGCGTGGCTGCGGGAAAGTAGCCTGCGGGAAAGTTCGCAATGTTGATGCTGCTGGGAAGCGTCATCTGAACCTGCGGCGCGTTGAGTTGCTTAAAGAAGAATCCTGCCTGCAAGAGACCGAGCGGATGCAGATAGTTTTCGTAGAGCAGGTCGTAGTTGGTGGCGTGTTCAGGACGCAGCGAAGAGTTGCCGATGGAGACGGCGGTGGGACTCGCCGTACTGTCTTCGGTGACGTACGGAATAAGTTGATATGGATCGGGCCGAGCCACGCCGCGCGCAATCACCGCGCGCAGAGCGGAGTTTGTCGTCAGCGCATAGCGAGCCTGTACGCTGGGAAGAAAATCGACGTAGGAGGGATTGTTGTTGATGCCTGCAACCGTATAGCAATTGCCCGGCGCAGGAGGAACCGGCGTCGTCGCGCATGGCACCGACGAGGAGCCGCCGGAGTAGATTCCAGTTTTGCTACTATAGGTTCCGTAGAAGGTGAGGTTGTAGCCGAAGGTCTCCATCTGCGTGCCTTCGATGCGCAGGCCGGTCTGGATATGTAGCTTGCCGACGTCAATGGTGTTCATCGCATAGCCGCTGGTAATGCGCTCGACGTAATGAAAGAGATTCGGATAAGTATCGGCTGCAGTCTTCTGTAGGTCGAGATTGCCCTGATAGTTGGCCATCGTGTAGTTCTCGACCGCGTTGAAGTTCGAGACCGGACCGTACTGTCCGCCAAAGTAGTTTCCGCTGAAGTAGTCGGTGTTGTTGAAACTATCCTGAAACTGCGTCATCAGAGGGGCGGAGCTTCCAAAGCTGTCGTAGACGTTCTCAGTCGAGTCCGAACTCTTGTGACCATTGCTGATCTTGAAGCCCGCCTCGAAGACGCCGAAGTGTCCATAGGTGCTGTAGTTCTTGGCGTAAGTGGTTTCGCCGGTCAGATCCAGTTCGGAGTCGAGTCCCTTGGAGATGGTGATGTCCTTGAACTGCCAGTTTGCAGCAGTCAGCAGCGGCGACGTGTTGGTGTTGTCGCAGTTGCCGAAGTGCGGGTGATAGAGATCGGTCTGCGCCGAAGGAACGTAGTTGCAATACATCGTTGGTCCAACCCACGAGAAGTCAGCCTTGGGGTTGCCCGCGGAATCGACCTCGTAGGAGCGCGACGCCGAGATCTGATAGGTAAAGAGCGAGTCGCTATGCACCGTACGACCGCCCAGAATAAGCGTTCCGACCGATGCATTCGGACGCTTGCTCGACGTATAGAACTTCGGACTCGAAGACTTGGTCGCAGGATTAGGCAGAACGGGAGCCGCCGCAGTACCGCTGATCGCGCTCGATACAGGCGAGTAGTACCACTTGTCGCCCCAGTCCTTCAGATCCGAATAGAAGCCGTGTGCGTAGAGGCTGGTGTTGTTGTCTACGCGATAATCTGCGCTGCCGTCGAAGCCATAGCGTGTGCGGTAGTAGCGATACTCGCGGATGGTGTTGCTGTCATAAAACGGCTGCGCAAAGGTCGAGAGCGGATCGAGCGCGGGTTGAATATTGTCAATGCCGCGTCCGTTGAAATCGAAGACTGCGTTGCCCAACAGCCCAAGTCTCTTGCTTGCGCCGAAGCGTTTGCCGACGGTTCCGCCAAACGCATACGAATCGCGCCCATTCATGATGGGAGTATTGCCAGCATTGCCATACAGGTTGACGGTCGGCTGCTCGCCAGCTTCTTTGGTGCGCAGGTTCACCGAGCCGCCGATGCCGTTGCCATCCATGCTGGCCGAAAGCGTCTTGTTCATCTCAACCGCATCGACCATGTCGGACGGAATGACGTCGAGGCGCACCTGGCGTACCGACGGTTCCGGCGCGGGAATCGTGATGCCATCGACAGTGACGTTGGTCAGGCGCGGCTCGGTTCCGCGCACCTGAATGTAGACGCCCTCACCTTCAATGCGATAGAGCGTAACCGATGGAAAGCGTCCGATGGCATCCGCCACATTCGCATTGGGAAGGCTGGTGATGACCTCGGCGGGAAGCACTTGCAGAAGATTGTCTGCGGTGCGCGTCTCGTTGATGGCCTCCGCCTCGCCGTGCGGACGCTCTGCGGTGACAAGAACCTCTTCGCTATTGGAGGCGACCTTGAGTTCGAGAGACAGATTCAGAACCTGCCCCGCATTCAACACGACGTCGGAGGTTTGCGGATCGAATCCAACGTAGGAGACTGTCAGCGTGTACTTTCCGGCAGGAACGCCGGGCATTCGGAACGCTCCCTGCTCGTTCGATACCACCGTAATTCCCAACGGCGTGAGCTTCAACTCAGCGCCATGAACTGCCGCTCCCTGCGAATCGACGACGGTACCTGCGATCAGTCCTTTGACTGCTTGAGAGGAGCCCGCCGCCGCTGCACTCAACTCCGCAGCGCTCGATGCAGCAATGTGCGATTGAGCGATGGCCGACGAAGAAAACAACGGGAGAGTCGTCAGCAGAAAGAACAAGGCCAGTATTCTGTGTGGCTGTTTCAGCGTTTGTGAGATGGAGACGAAGGGAGAATTTAGCCGATGGGCAGAAGTAAATCTTTGCATGAGAACCTCGCAGAACGGAATCTGTGTGCGCGAACGCCGCTAAGTAAATTCGGAAAGATAAAACCGGATAAATCGAATCTATAAGCGCAGTGTGAATACAAATTCATCGTCCAGTAAATAAATCCTGAGATAGCAACTTCGACAGGTTCACCGTGCAGTAACAATCTTCAGGTAGCGTGGGAGTTTGAAAATCCAACAAAGAAATACGATGAATACGCCGACAAGCCTACATATTCTGGTCATCGAAGACGACCTTCGCATGGTCGAACTTCTGCGTACGGGACTCTGTGAGCATGCTCATTCCGTCGTCACGGCGACTACGGCCGAACAGGGCCAACAGCTTGTGGATAGCGAGAACTTCGACGCCATCGTGCTCGACATTGGGCTGCCCGGACGCAGTGGATACACCATCGCGCAGCATCTGCGTACACGCCCCAACCGTCCAGCCATCGTCATGCTGACCGCTCTCAATCAGGAGGACAACATTGTCTGCGGTCTGGATGCGGGAGCCGATGACTACCTCACCAAACCCTTCTCTTTTCCTGAACTCATCGCACGCCTCGGCTCTGCGGCGCGTCGTGCGCGGATCGCCGCGACCGATGACTTCTGCTTCGGTCCGTTTCGCCTGGACACGGCGAATCGCCGCCTACTCTGCAATCGGATCGAGATTCATATTACCCGGAGCGAATATCTGCTTCTACGTTCTCTTGCTCTTCATCGCGGAGAGGTTGTGTCGCGTCGGCAACTGATGCAGGCCGTCTGGGGTACCACAATCATCAGTCATGGTGCGCTCGATACATTGGTCAACACTCTGCGCGAAAAGCTAAATGCGGAACAACTCGGGCTGATTACTACTGCACGCGGTCTCGGCTATACGCTCGTGGAAGATGCGGATCTATAAATAAATTCTTAAAAAAATATTGCAAATCAATCAGAGGCCGACCTATAACAACACATCTTCCACTTCGTGCGCGACTCACGCTCTGGTATTCGCTGGTCTTTGCGGCGGCTCTTTTCTGTCTCGTATTCTCCTGTCTTTGGATGGTGCATCGCGCCATCAGTGATCTGGAAGACAACGAATTACAGCAGCGTGTGCGCAGCGTTCATCGATTTATTGCCGCTCGGCCTGCACACGAATCTCCCGACGATCTGCGCGACGCCATCACCGCTGCGTACGATGTAAGCCACGGCAATAAATGGTTGCAGATTATCGACGAGAACGGAAACTGGCTCTATCGCTCGCCGCACGTTGCAGCCTCCTACCCAACGCTGGTCTCTCCGCAGCAAGCTCCCGAGGCGGGATCTTACTTCAACTACACTGCCGAATCCATCGCTGTTCGCGCTCTGATCAAACCCATCAACGTTCACGGCGTTCGCTACACGGTGCAGACCGGACTCTCTCTCAGCAAGACGCTTGCAATCCTCTCCAACTTTCGCATTCAACTCTTTCTGCTGACCACGCTTGGCCTGCTTTTATCCTCGCTGGCGGGTTATTTTATGAGCCGCAAAGCGCTCACACCGATCGCCGCCATCGCCAACGAAGCGAAGCGCATCAACGACAAGAACCTGAACATTCGCCTGCCCGATCTACAGACGCGCGACGAGTTGGCGGCTCTTTCCAACACCCTCAACCAGATGCTGACTCGTATCGAGGCTGGCTATCAGAGCGTTCGTTCGTTTACCGCAAACGCCGCGCATGAACTGCGTTCTCCAGTCGCTTTGTTGCGCGCCGAGACTGAGGTGACCCTCGCCTTCCCGCGCGATGCCGCCTACTATCGCGAGACCTGCGAACGCGTTCTACATAACTCCGTGCAGATGACGCGCCTCATCGACCAGCTTCTCTCACTGGCTCGCGCCGACGCCGGAGTCGAAGCTCTCCGCTTTGAACCCGTCAATCTGCCCGACCTGCTCGATGAAGTTGCCAGCGAGTGGGTTGAACGCTTCGCCGAAGTGCAGATTCAATTCACCTGGAACCTAGGCCCACAGGAACTCTGGGTCGAGGCCGACTACATCGCACTCAAACGTCTGCTGAACATTCTGCTGGAAAACGCATGGCGCTACACTCCATCGGAGAAGTCCGTCACGCTCGCCCTCGGCGCTCCAACACATGGCAAGATAGAATCTCTCGCGGAGATCAGCGTCACCGATACAGGCATTGGCATCTCGCCCGAAAATCAAAGCCGCATCTTCCAGCGCTTTTTTCGTATCGCCCAGCCGCTGCATGGCGACTTCACCGGCAATGGCCTTGGACTCGTACTGGCCCAGTGGATCGCCGAGCGCCATGGCTCGGCCATCTCGCTGCAAAGTTTTCCCGATCGAGGAAGTCGTTTTTCCCTGTCGCTGAACAGCATTCCAATAGATCAGAAACCTCAGTGGAAGACCATCGCCACGCCTTCGCCGGTGGACTCCGTTGGACATCAAAACGCAAGTAGCACCTAGACAAGAAACCCCATCAGACCCAGACTGGCTTCAAACTTGGTGAAAATGCTCTAATATGTTTTATTTTGAAGGATGGAAATGATGGAGGCGCGGGCCGGGATCGAACCGGCGCATAAAGGTTTTGCAGACCTCTCCCTTACCACTTGGGTACCGCGCCTCGAATGGGATACCTCAGGGTGAGATACCGCCTCAGATGAGTCTACGCTCTCGCGCACACCCGGCTGACTACAGGAAGAGTGTATCGCAGAAAAAAGTTTGGAGCGGGAGACCGGGGTCGAACCGGCGACATCTTCCTTGGCAAGGAAGCACTCTACCACTGAGCTACTCCCGCTCTCACTTCTTGAAGTATATCGACCTATCCGCTTCAGGTCAACACCCCCCATTTACACGGTAAGATCGTGTCTACTTTGCGTTAACGGTCAGGCTGTACGTCGCCGAATGAACCAGAAATCCATCGGTCGCCGTCACCGTCACGTTGTAGTTCCCTGCTGCGGTCCATGCCGGATTCTGATCTGGCAATTTGCCCGTGCAGCCAGTCAGCGAGAGGCCCATGACCGCCAGCAATATTGCCAGCAGTCCTCCCCGCAGCAAGGCGCGTCCGTTCCTGCGCTTGGACCACAAGAGCCATCCGCTGCCCACTCCAACCAACCACAGGTAGCCACCTCCGCCATAGCCACCATAGCCGATCACGGTGTACTGCGAGGTTGTGCCGATGCTGGCCACCGCCGTTACTGCCACCGTCGGAATCACTGTCCCCGGCGCCAAGGTGCAGGTGGACGCAGACGCTCCTGTCGCCATCGCGCAGCTCAACGTAAGCTGCGACGCGAAGCCGGCCAGCGGAGTCAGCGTCGCGGTCGTTGACGTTCCATCGCCTGCATACACCGTCCCCGAGGTTGGGTTGAGCGTGATCGTGAAGTCGACTCCGTTTCCGCTGAAGCTGGCACTCAATCCGCTGTAGACCAGATCGCTCGAATTATCCGCGAGCGTTCCACTGCGCGGCCCCGTCGTCTGCGGAATAAAAGTCACGGTAACCAGACAGCTCGCCTGCGCGCCGACCACCTTGCCGCATGCCGCTGTGCTGACGGAGTAGTCGCCCGTCATCGCAAAGACCGGCACGGCCAGCGCGCGCTGGGCGACGCTGGTCAGCGTCAAAGTCTGCGACGCGGGAAAACCCACATCCTGATTGCCAAAGCTCAGCGTCGTCGGCGAGAGGGTGAACCCCGGAATCCCGGTTCCGGTCAACGTCGCAGTCAGCGCACTCGGCTGAGTGTTTACCGTCAGCGTTCCAGTCTGAACGCCCAGCGCTGTCGGCGAGAAGGTTACGGCGACCACACACGTTCCCAACCCCGGCACCGGATTGGCGCATCCCGCAGTATTCACGGAAAAGTTACCCGTGGTGAACGACGCTGGCAATGCCTGAGGCTGTTTCGAGGTGCTGGTCAGCAGCAGCGATTGCGTTGCGGAGTCGCCCACCACTACATTGCTAAAGCTCAGCGCACTCGCCGAGAGCGAGAATCCCAGAATCCCGTTCCCGGTCAGCGTCGCCGTCTGCGCATTCGGCAGTGTGTTTACCGTCAGCGTTCCCGGCAGAACTCCCAGAGCTGTCGGCGAGAAGGTCACCTTGGCCACGCATGTCCCCATTGCGGGAACCGGATTGGCACAGCCCGCCGTGCTTTCGGAGTAGTTGGCTGTGGTAAACGAACTCGGCACCGCCTGCGGGCCGCTGGCGTTGCTGGTCAGCGTCAGCGATAGCGTTGCGAAGTCGCCGATCGCCACGTTGCCGAAGTTCAACGCGTTCGGCGAGAGCGAGAAGCTCGGAACGCCCGTTCCGGTCAGCGCAGCGGTCTGCGAAAATGCTGCGGAGACCACCGTAAGCGTCCCCGTGCGAACGCCCAGCGCCGTCGGCGTAAACCCAACCGTCACCGTGCAGCTCTGCCCGCCCGCCACGGTGACGTTGGTGCAACTATCTGTAGCAAGATTGAAGTCGCCTCCGGTAACGTAGGTCGAGGAGACCGTCATCGGGAAGCTGGAGTTATTGGTCCAGGTAAAGGTCTGCGTAGCAGCGGGATAGCCCACCGCCTCCGACCCAAAGTCGTATGTGGCCGGCGAGATCGAGGGCTGTCCGCCATCGTCGGTCAACTCGAAGAGCATGTACTCCAGCAGCTTTTCCTGCGCCGTCATCGCCCCGGAGCTACACTCTGTGGGGAACTTCTCCGTCCCCGTGCTGGACCCGCCCTCGACATGATACTCGTTGTACAGAACCCGTCCACACTGGTTTGTTGCTGCAATCGGTGTGTCAAAGACGAACTGCATCACCGGATTGCCAAAGGCTGAGTTATTCAGCGTCAACCAGGACTGCGTCGGCGCAATCACGCCATTGGTGTCCTTGCGCAAGGTGGAGATCGACATCTGCCCCGGCGTCGTGGTCGCCCCAACATCCTGCAACCACGTTGCCAGCGTCTGACCCGCCGTAAAGCTGGTGTTGACCGTCGCAACTCCCGGATCGGGCGTCGGCGAGCTTGAGCTTCCGATCCAACTGGCGACGCCATTGAACGGCGGATTCTGGTACATCCACGAGTAGCTGTAGTGGCTGCTGTAGACGCGTCCGCCGGCGTTGGCAAAGTCAATCAGGTTGGCCAGTTCCTGCGCTGGCTTCAGGTAGTTTCCGCCCTCACAGGGAAGCATCAACGCGTCATAATTTTGCAGCGTCGAGTAAGTTCCCATCAGCGAAGCCTGCGTGGGCGTGTTCGCGTCTACGATCACACCCGATCCCGCTGCGCCGCCACCGCCAAACAGGTTGATTCTTCCTCCGCCGCCGGGGTTTGTGAACTCCGAGTCGCTGATTCCCATCTTGCGCAGTACACACTCCACCGGATCGGCGGAGCCAGTCGCAATGGCGATCAGGGGAATGTCCCCCTGCGACTGGTTCTGCGGCATCACGGCTAAACTTGCGGGCAGAGCGGTATTGACGCAGGCCGTCGTGCTGGAAATGACCAAATGCCGCCGCCAACGTCCGGACACAATCACCAGCGGAATATTCGTTCCCACGGGCACATTGCTCAGGGTAAAACTGCCATCGACCGCGGTAATCGTCCCCACCAGCGGCGAGCCGGAAGGAGCGGAACCAGCCACCGGACAGCTCACCCCCGGGGTAAACGCATCCACCGGCGCATTGGGAATGTACACCGTGACATTCGGCAGCGGATCGGTGCCATTGGGCGCGTAGACCACTCCGCTGATCGACGTGGTGGCACCAGCGGTACAGGTCGTCTGTTGTAGACACAGGCCAGTGCAACTCTGCGCAGCGGCTACGCCACCCAATCCAAGCACAAAGATCAGCAGTCCCAAAAATCTACGCATTGGCAACCTGTCGGAGTATTGATAAAACCTGCTACCATTCGCAGGGGTTTTGCTGCAATCCTTTATAGTCGTTTTCGAGAACGAATGGCGACCCGAAAGCGATTGAACCGATAAATCTTCCGCCATAAATCTCCAGCGCGTTGAAACGGCTCAGGATCGATCAACGTCTTCGGCACACAGGAAGGAAGAGGATGAACGTCTCGCGCACGAAGAAACTCGCCCGACTTTGCCAGACTCGGTACCGCAGTCGACTAAGCTCTCTCTGCTTAAATCATCGCATTGCGATGGTTCTGCTGGTTGCCCTCGTCTGCGGCCTCTCGATCCCTGCGCTCGGTCAGGCCGCTCCCACGGCCAGCCGTCCCGGCGACCTACAGATCGGCGGCGGATTCACCTTCGGCAACTCCACCTATAACTTCAACCAGTCCACCCTCAGGGGCGGCAATATCTACCTCAACTTCGCCAGAAGCACTTACTGGGGGGGCGAGGCCGACTTTCACCAGGTCAAGGACTCCAACGACTCCACCGTCTACGAGCAGAGCTACGAGGTTGGCCCGCGCATCTTTCTCCCTCGCGGTCGGCTCATCCCCTACGGCAAGGTTCTGATCGGACGCGGCGTCTACAACTACTCCAACAACGTCGCCAACATCGCTTACAACCTCTACACCTACGGCGGAGGAGTCGACTACACGCTGACTCCAACCATCAACCTGCGCGCCGACTACGAGTACCAGAACTGGCTCGGCTTCCCTCTCGGCACCCTCCACCCCAACCTCATCACCATCGGCGCCGCATTCCACTTCCGCAAGTAATCAAGCCGAACGATGGCTGCGACGCTCTACTCCTCCTCGTCCAGATAAGCCTTTGAGTTCAGAATTGGGCGATCCATGCTGCGCACCCACTCGGTCATCTCGGCGCCGCTTTTGCCTGCCGCCACGGCGCGTCCAAACTCATTGCGCATCGCCTGCATCTTGGCCTCGATGTCATCCAGCGCGCTCAACAGAATCGCCTCGGGAGTCATCGGCAACTTGGGCGAGCCGAACTCGTATTTTCCGTGATGGCTCAGGATCATGTGTTCGACCAGCACACGCAGGCGGTCGGGAAATCCCGGAAGCCCTGTTACTTTATCGACGAGCATTCCCTGCGCAATCGAGATGTGCCCGATCATCTGCCCCTCCAGCGTGTAGCCGAAGGTTGAACCCCAGCTCAGTTCGCGGGTCTTGCCGATGTCGTGCAGGATCGCTCCCGTCACCAACAGATCCACATCCACCTCGGGATAGAATGGAGCCGTCGCGCGGCAAACCTTTACCAGAGCCAACACATGCTCCAGCAGACCTCCGATCCACGCGTGATGCAACATCTTGGCCGCCGGAGCCGCACGAAAGGCCGGTCCAATCTCCTCGTCGTCGAGGAAGGCAAAGACCAGACGTCGCAGTTCGGCGTTTTTGAACTCGTCAACGTAGCCGCGCAGCTCAGCCCACATCTCGCCAATGTCGAAGCGCGTGGTGGGAACAAAGTCGGCGGTGTCCACCTCGGATTCCGCCGCAAGACGCATCTTGCTCAGCGTGATCTGCCACTTGCCCTGATACTTCGAGACCTGCCCCTGCGCCTTGACGTAGCATCCCTCGCTGCACGTCTCGACAGCCGACGCGATATCGTCCCACATGCGAGCTTCCAGCGATCCCGTCTTATCCACCAGCGTCAGCGCGAGATATTGCCCTCCGCCGGTCTTTTTGTCCCGCACCGAGAGCGACCCCAGAGCAAAGAACGTCGTTACGGGCTTGCCATCGAACTTCGCCGCATCCACTACAAAAAAATCTTTCATTCTGTCAGCATACCCTCATTGAGCCTTTATCTATATCGCAATCAACGCAGCGTGTAGGATGCAGCGGTGACGAACTGAAAGCTGTTCTTCTTGTATCCCGCCGCAGGGTCGTTGAGAAAGTTCTCGGTCGAGCTGAGGGTGAGTCCCAGCCTCTTGAAGACCGGCATCACCAGCGCGACCATGGCGTTGGCCGAATACGCGTTCGAGTTGTTCCACGCAGGCATCATGGTCGCCGATTCGTTGATGACCAGTTTGCGCGGCAGGTTGCGGTGATACGTCTCCGAGACCGACGACCCTATCAGATTATGGTCGCTCGCTGGCGTTTGGAAGGTCTGCTTCTCGTAGTGCAGATCGGCCTTCATGTCCATCTGCTGCCGCCCGGTCTTGATCGGCGTCCATCCAACGCCGCTGCCGAAGACCTCCTGCAAATTCAGACCCTGCGCGTAGTTGTGGTCAAAGCTGGTCTGCGCCAGAAAGTAGAACTCCGGCGAGAAGTACTGATCCCGCTCGATTGCAGAGTGAAAGATGCTGGTCAGCGTAACCGTCGGCGGCGTTGGCGGCGTAGTCGGTGGAATCACCGGCTGCGTCATCTTGCCATAGGTCTCCTGCAGGTTGAAGCTGGTGCGATTGCGCGCGGGAAGAAACGGAACCGCCGGAATCGCACGCACCAGAGAGACGCCCGCGTCGTAGGTTGAGCCGTTGTTGGTGGAACGCACCAGCGTCGCGCCGCCATTGATCTCCCCGTTCCAACCGTAGAGCGGTCCGGGCAGCTTGGCCAGTTCGTGGTGGTAGGTATCCTGATCGATGATGTAGCCGATCTTATCCTCCGGCATCGTCTCAACGGAGCCTTGCGGAGTCGTGACGGTCAACTTCTTATCCTGATAGAGAATCGTTCCGTGAATCACCGACCTTTTGCTGACGGGAAGATTCTTGCGCAGGACGGCAAAGCTGCCGCTCGAGCGCAGCGACTTCACCTTGTCCAGCGAGATCCTGACCTCGCCCGCCACATCGCTGTTGAAGACAACCGAATTGCCTATGCCGCGCTGTAGCGTGCCGGTCAACTGATCGCCGTTCGTAAAGACGAGCAGGTCGGGCAGGGGCTTTGCGCTCTTGTCCAGCGCACGGGCCGGAAGCATCGTAAAAAACGCCGCCATCGTCAGAGCAAAGGCTGCGACTAGAGAGGTCACGCGACGAGTTGAGTTCGAAGTGTAATCTGCAAGAGATTCCATAGCTCTAAGTATCTCAGCTTATGCTTCTGGAGCTATAAGAATTTATTGAAGCAGGCGAGGAATTGCGTCGGGTTACATGAATTACACGGGAAAAATCTCTCCGGGATAAACAGGCTGCGGAGAAGGTCGATCTTGGCGCGAAGGACAAAAACTCCGGCGTTAAAGCCCATTGAAAAATATGGAACTTATTCAGTGGGCTAAAGCTCACTGCTCCCTCCGCATGAGTTTTCCGCAGACTGAAAGCCCAATCCATGGGTCTGCTTTGGTGTCTCGGCTAAAACTTTTTTGCAAATAGGGTAGGCCGTCGTGAAGCTAGCAAAATGCGGGGATTCTTCGCTCCGCTCAGAATGACAATGCATTTTGGGTCTATAGCAATAGCAATTCAAAAATGCTCCAGGATTTCAGTAGATCATCCCCATACATGTACTGCGGGTATACTCCACTCATGCGCCAAATCAATCAGGTCGTCTGCCTCTTTGCCGCTCTAATGCTTCCATTGCTTGCCGCACAACCAGCGTTTGGGTGGGGCAGCGATGGCCACAAAATCATCAACCGACTGGCCGGAGCCGCTCTGCCTGCGGATGTTCCGGCGTTTCTGCGCTCGCCTGCCGCGCTCGACGCGCTGGAGTACTATGGGCCGGAGCCGGATCGCTGGCGCTCTCCCGCAGAGCCAGAGTTGAACGCCGCGCAGGCCCCCGAACACTTCATCGACCTCGAATACGCCGACCTGATCGGAAAGCTTCCCCGCCGCCGTTACGACTACATTCGCGCCCTCGCAGCGGCGCAAGCGGCCCATCCCGAGATCCGCCTGACTCCGGAGAAGGTTGGCCTACAGCCCTACGTCACCAGCGAGGTCTACGAGCGCCTGCAAAGCGCCTTCCGCGACTATCGCGCCCTGCTCGCCGCAAAGCAGAACACCAAGCCCTCGGAGGCGGAGATCGTCTTCCTCGCGGGCTGGCTCGGCCACTATGTAGCGGACGGATCCATGCCGCTGCATACGTCGATCCAGTACAACGGCTGGACCGGCCCGAATCCGCATGGATATACCACCGAACACCACATCCACGCGCAGTTCGAGAGCGACTTTGTGCATGAAAACGTGAACCTGGCAGACGTTGCGCCACTGGTTGCCGCGACAAAACCAACCACACTGAATGACGTCTTTGCGGAATATCTGCTGTATCTTCGCCACTCCAACTCTCTGGTGGAGAAGACTTACCAGTTGGACAAGGAGGGTGCGTTTACCGGAGCGGGAACTCCCGCAGGAAAGGCCTTCGTAGACCAGCAACTGGCCGCCGGAGTCATCGAACTACGCAACATGATCTACACCGCGTGGGTAAAGTCAGCCGAGCCTGTGCCAGTCTATCAGGGCAATTAGGGAATTTTGAGTAATGACGTAGCCATCGTGGAGTAGGCAAAAGCAGATTCCTTTGCTTCGCTACGGAATGACAAACAAATTGACTGCGCGAGAGGCACAGTCGCCGCTACAGTCCGGCAAAGAGGTCGGTGGTATGAGCGGCGGGTTGAGGATTGGGCGTAGCGGCCAGCATGTAATGCTCCTGGCTGGCGCGCTGCTCGAAGAAGCCCTGGAAGCGTACCATCAGCGGAAGCTGCGTGGTATGGGCACGGAAGGCCTCGAACTTGCGCTGCTGCACGCGGCTGGTGTCCAGCGTAACGGTCCACGGCGCGGGCAGAGGCGCGGGACGGCCGGGAAAGAAGAAGCTGCTGGTCGCATAATAGAGCCGATCGGCGGAGTGAATCGGGCCGAGTGTGGGAAAGCGTTTGGCCTGCGCCGCCCACTGAAAGGCCGCCGTGGTGAAGAAAGAGACCATGGAGTGATCGGCGTGGGTGTTCATGGCGCCGTCGCCGCCGAAGGTGATAACGACGTTGGGGCGATAGGCGCGGATGCGCTCGACCAGCAGGGCTGCGGCCTTGGAGAAGTCGGCAAACTCAAGCTGACCGTCCTGATAATCGAGAACCTCGTGACGCTTGACGCCGAGAACCTTGCACGATGCAGCAAACTCCTCGCGACGCAGGCGTCCCAACTCGGCGGGAGTGACGGCTGTGCCGCGATTGGTCGCGGCCTGCCCGTCAGTAAAGCAGATCGCATAGGTCTCGATGCCGCGCTCTGCGGCCAGCATCAACGCTCCGCCAAAGCCGAAGCACTCGTCGTCGGGATGGGCGGTGACGCAAAGAAGTTTGAGGGGAGATTGATCGCTCATAGCTGTATCAAGGGTAACGCAGATGGCAATCTAAAGTATCTTCGGGAATGGATGTAGACCGTCATGGTGCGAGCAAAAGCAGATTCCTTCGCTTCGCTACGGAATGACAAACCAATTGGTCTATAGCAATTCCTAAAATACTCCAAGTGGACAGATTCAACAGCGTTGCCTCGATCGCGCTTCGCAATCAAGGCAACGCGGAAACTTTCTTATCCAGCTTTTTCCAGCAGGGTCAGCAGGGTCAGCGAGTGCTTCTTCACCATCTCTGCGGTGATGGTGAGATCCGATGCCTGCTTGTTGCCGGGGACGTAGTACATCAGATCCAGCATCAACTCTTCGAGGATCATGCGCAGTCCGCGTGCTCCCACCTTGCGTTGAATCGCCTCGCGCGCAATCTCCTTGGCCGCTTCTTCGGAGAAGGTGATCTTCACTCCCTCGTAGTCGAAGAGCTTTGCGTACTGCTTCAGGATGGCGTTGCGCGGCTTGGTTAGAATCTCGATCAGCGCAGTCTCGTCCAGCTCGTTCAGGATTCCCAGCACCGGTAGACGTCCGACAAACTCTGGAATCAGCCCATACTTCAGTAGATCCTGCGGCTCGGCCTGACGCAGTAGTTCGGCATCCCGTTGCGCGCGGATCGGCGTAACCTCGCCATCCTTTGCATCGGGATCGACCAGAGTGCGGAAGCCCAGCGCCTTCTTGCCGACGCGTCGTCCAATCACCTTCTCCAGCCCGACAAACGCTCCGCCGCAGATGAAGAGAATGTTGGTCGTATCGACCGCCGTAAACTCCTGATGCGGATGCTTGCGCCCGCCCTGTGGCGGAACATTGGCTACGGTCCCTTCGAGCAGCTTCAGCAACGCCTGTTGCACGCCCTCGCCCGAGACATCGCGGGTGATTGAGGGATTCTCGTCCTTGCGCCCAATCTTGTCGATCTCGTCAATGTAGATGATGCCGCTCTGCGCCCGAGTCACATCGCCCTCGGCGGCTTGCAGCAGCTTCAGAATGATATTTTCGACGTCCTCGCCGACGTAGCCGGCCTCGGTCAGCGTGGTTGCATCCACAATGGCGAAGGGGACGTCCAGCATCTTGGCCAAGGTCTGCGCCAGCAGCGTCTTTCCCGAACCGGTCGGCCCAACCAACAGGATGTTGGACTTCGCCAACTCCACATCATTACCGCGCGTCTTGTTCATCTGGATGCGCTTGTAGTGGTTGTAGACGGCGACGGCCAGCTTCTTCTTGGTCTGATCCTGCCCGATGACGTACTCGTCCAGAAAGGCCTTGACCTCTTGCGGCTTGGGCAACGGAGCGGGAGTCGCACCCGGCGCGGCTTCGCCCCGATCGTCCTCCAGAATTGAGTTGCAGACCCCAACGCACTCATCGCAGATGTAGGCCCGTGGGTAGTCCGACGGAGAGGAGATCAGCTTCGCCACCGTATCCTGCGATTTATGGCAAAATGAGCAACGGAGTGCTTCGTCTGTACTGCGGGACGTCTTCATTAATTCATCGCTCCTGAGAACCCAACCGTCGTGCGGGGTATATGTTAAGTTTACACCTGATGCTGGCTGCGCACACTCCGCCTTGGTTACCCCGGTTCCTCTTCTGGTTCCACCAATTTGGCAAAGAGATAAATCGTCAACGAGCGAGCAAAAGCAGATTTCTTCGCTTCGTTACGAAGTGACAAGCGAATGGGAAAACAACAAGCGAGTTGGACTATATCTCTCTGAAAACTCTATAGCGCGACGATCTCAAGCTGGGTCAAGAGAAAGGCGTAGTCGAAGGCGATCTCCTTGAGATAGTCGTAGCGTCCGCTGGCTCCGCCGTGGCCTGCGTCCATGTTGATGTGCAGGAGCAGCGGAGTGGAGTCGCGCTTGAGGGTGCGCAGCTTGGCGACGTATTTGGCTGGCTCCCAATACATGACCTGCGAGTCGTTGAGGCTGGTCTTGACCAGCATCGCTGGCGTGGATGTTCCAGCCAGACTATTGAGGTTCTCGTAGGGCGAGTAGGCGTGCATGATGGCGAAGGCCTCCGGCTCGTTGGGATTGCCCCACTCCTCGTACTCGGCTACGGTCAGCGGCAGGCTGGCGTCGAGCATGGTGTTCATCACGTCCACGAAGGGGACGTGGGAGAGGACGACGCGGAAGAGGTTGGGGCGTCCGGTCTGCGCGGCGATGTTGACGACCGCTCCCATCAGCAGGCCTCCGGCGCTGCCTCCCTCGATGGCCACGCGGGAGGCAGCGCCGTAGCCGCTGGCAACCAACTGCTCGGTGGCGTCGATGAAGTCGGTGAAGGTGTTCTTTTTGACGGCCATCTTTCCCGCGTCGTGCCATGCGTCGCCCAGTTCGCCGCCGCCGCGAATGTGCGCGTAGGCCATCACAACGCCGCGATCCAGCAGCGAGAGGCGCGTGGGCGAGAAGCCAACCGGCAGCGGGTAACCATAGGATCCGTAGCCGTATACGTAGAGCGGATTGGCGCCGTCGCGGTGGAAGCTGTCGCGACGATAGACGATGGAGGTGGGAACCTTGGTGCCGTCGGAGGCGGTGATCCAGACTCGCTCGGAGGCGTAGTTGGCGGGATCGAAGCCGCCGGGAACAAGCTGCTGTTTGAGCAGACGCGAGTGTCCGATGGGAAGCGTCGCGTCGCTGCGGGAGACGTTGTACTCGTAGACCGAAGAAGGCGAGACCAGCGACTGATAGCCGTAGCGGAAGACATCGGTTGTGAAGACTTGGTTGACGTGCGCCGAGGCCGAGTAGGTTGGCTCGGGGAAGGCGATCTCGACCGGCGCGGCAAAGGCTGGATCCCAGGACTCGGAGTCGTGAGATGGGGTAGAGGTGAAGGAGGGAGAAGCAGATCCCTCCGCTTCGCTACGGGATGACAACAAAATGCTGCGGGATGACGCCAGATTTTGGTGGGATGACACATCTACGCTAGTGGATGACAATTGGTCGCTGATGGATGAATGCGTATTGCTGGGGGATGATGGCGTATTGCTGGTGAAGCGGAGGACTTCGAGGGTGGGCAGGCCAAGCTTGCGGCGCGTGGCCACGGCGAAGGATTGAAAGAGGTCGAAGTCTTCCAGCGGATGGTCTGCGTCGAGCGGGATCAGTTCGCGCCAGTGGTTGCGGTCGGGCGTCGAGGGCGAGGCGGTGACGACGCGGAAATTTTTGCCCGTGTCGTTGGTGCGGATATAGAAGAGGCCGCCCGTCTCTGGCGAGGAGCGGTGATCGGGGTAGTACTCCTGATCGTCCATGCGGGGAGCGATGAGGCGGAACTCTCCTGTGGGATTGTCCGTCGGCAGAAAGCGGTACTCATTGGTGGTGTGGCTGCCACATTCAAGCAGGAGATATACCCCGTCGCGAGTGCGGCCAACGCCGAGGTTGAAGCGCTCGTCCTCCTCGTGGAAGACCTGCGGGTCTTCGGCTGTGGGCGCGCCGAGCGTGTGGCGGAAGAGGCGATCCTGTCGCTTGGTGGTCTCGTCCTCGGTGGAGTAGAAGAGGGTGAGCGAGTCGGCAGCCCAGGCCAGCGAGCCGACGCGCTCCGCTGTATCGGATAGGTCGGCACCGCTGCGCAGGTCGCGGATGTGCAGCGTGTACTGGCGAAAGCCAGTGTTATCCGTGGAGTAGGCGAGAAGGTTTCCATCGGGACTGATGGACAGCGCTCCGAGGGACATGAAAGGCTGGCCCTCGGCCAGTGCGTTCACGTCGAGGATGACCTGCTCGGGCTGCGTGGGGTCGAAGGCGGAGTTGAGGTCTGCACTGGACGCGGCGCGGCGACAGTGGATTGGATATTGACTGCCCTCAACGGTGCGGGTGGAGTAGAACCACGCGCCGAGGCGGTAGGGAACGCTCTCGTCGGTCTCCTGAATGTGGGAGAGCATCTCGGCGTAGAGCTTGGCCTGCAGGTCGGCGGTGGGAGCCATGACGGAGGCGGTATAAGCGTTTTCGGCGTTGAGGTAGGCGAGCAGTTCGGGAGAACTTTTGTCGCGCATCCAGCGGTAGTCGTCGTGCAGCGTGACGCCATGCACTGTGGTGGGCGTGGGATCGCGTCGCGCAATAGGCGGCTGAACGAGTGCAGGGAGAGCGCTGGACTGGGACATTTTCGGGGGAGACTCCTGAGTGCTTTGAACTGTCAGATTGATTGTAGTCAAGCGCGATGGGAAGGGGTACAAAATTGAGTGGGATAAAGATGCTTAATTGAATCGAGCTTTCAGCATCGGCTATAATAATTCCATCTGGTGTTGGGAAGGCGGTGTAAATCCGCCACTACCCCGTAACTGTAATCGCTGAGAGCTGAACAGGGAGTCTGCTTTGTTGTAACAAGGCTTGCTCCAACCACTGAGATTTTTCTTGGGAAGGTTGTTCAGAGTTCGAGGAAGCGAGAGTCAGGAGACCTGCCGGATGCCGATCCAAGGCTTGATCCAACTTCGATGGGAGAGTTGGAGAGCGTTCTTCTGCCGGTCATAATTTTCTCCGACGAGAAAGCTGCCTATCTATAAATCCCGCTGCACTGCAAGGCGCATGGCGCCTGCAGTCAGAGGTAGACGATGCAGGACGAAGGTTCCAGATCAGTCACGTTTGTACTTGGCGGCGTTCGTAGCGGTAAGAGTCGCTGGGCGCAGAGCTTTGCCGAGAGGCAAGAGCGCGTAGCCTTTCTCGCCACAGCGCAGGCCTACGACCCGGAGATGCAGGAGAAGATTCGCCGCCATCAAGAGGATCGCTCCAGCCGGTGGACGACCTTTGAAGAGCCTCTGGAACTGGCAAAGATAATTATTGAGAACGCGAACGACTTCGACGTAATTCTGATTGATTGTCTGACGTTTTATGTATCCAACCTGCTGGACGCCGCAGAGTCCGATCCGACGAGCATGGAACGACGCATTCAGAGCTTTCTTGAGGCACTGCGCGCGGCGCGCTGCTCCATCGTACTCGTCTCCAACGAGGTAGGCAGCGGCGTGGTGCCGGAGTATCCCTCGGGACGAAGATTCCGCGACGCATTGGGCGAGTTGAACCAACGCGTTGCAGCGGCGGCAGACAACGTACTGTTCCTAGTAGCCGGACTGCCGCTGACGCTCAAAGGGAGTGCGAAGCTCGACACTGCTTCCCTGCTCTGCCAGTCCGCAGCAGAATAATGCGTCAATATTTTTTCGCGCGAATAATTACCACACGATGGATTCATGGGTATCGAGGGTAACAAGTGAAATATATTTATCTACTAATTATTTTTCTGGCTACACCGCTTGCCTGGTGCTCGCGAACCGTCACCGATGAATTGGGGCGAACGGTCGTTGTTCCCGATCATCCGCATCGCCTTGTCTGTCTGATGCCCAGCGTAGTAGACGATGTATACGCTCTCGGCGCAGGCGCTGACATCATCGCTATCCCCGACTACACGAAGTATCCAGCCGAGGCGAAGGCCAAGCCCAGCATCGGATCGCCGATTGCGCCGTCGGTCGAGACCATCATATCGATGCATCCCGATCTGGTGTTGGCAGACAGCAACATGAGCCACGCCGAGCCGGTCGAACATTTGATGAAGCTGGGCATCGCGGTCTTCGTCATTGCGCCGCACGGAGTCGAAGGAATTCTCCAATCGGAACTGAGTCTGGGACGAGCCTTGAATCGTGAGCAGGACGCGCAGGCGTTGGTCGCAAGGCTGCGCGCGCGCGAGGCCGCAGTTCGACAGCGCGTCAGCGGAAAACCAGTCGTCAGTGTGCTGATGCCGGTCGGATATAACCCGATCATTACCATCGGCGGGCCAAGCTTTATCTCGCAGTTGATTGAGATTGCGGGAGGTCGCTCGATCACCAGCGACCTCAAGCAGGAGTGGCCGCAGATCAGCCTGGAGGCCGTGCTATCGCGCGCTCCGCAGGCTCTGATTCTGACGCGCGGATCGTCGGCAATGTCGATGGATAGAGTTCGCGAGCAGCCCGGGTGGGCTAGTATGCCTGCGATAAAAAATAATCGAATTTATTACGTTGACGATCGGATTGGCCTTTCCAGTCCCATCGTCTTCGACGCACTGGAGGACTTGGCCAGACAACTTCATCCGTGAGGCGAAGGCATTCGTCGCAAAACATCAACCTATAACTGCTGGATGTCGGGAAGGCGGTGTAAATCCGCCACTACCCCGTAACTGTAAGCGTTGAGGCACGACTTGTTCGCCACTGGAGATGCGTCCGGGAAGGCAGTCGAAGCCGAAGAAGCGCGAGTCAGGAGACCGGTCCAGCAATAACTTCCGAGGGGAAATTAATGTCTCGAATTATTCGTCAATATTTATTGAGTTGCGCAAGCAGCCTTGCCTTTATCTTGGTTTCCACCACGCTCGCCATGGCCGCACCGATGATCTCGCTGCATGGAACCGTCGCCGATCCTTCGGGCGCTCTCATCTCGAACGCAAGAGTTGAGCTGCTCGCTCACGGCCATCAAGTCGCACAAGTCACCACCGACGGCAAAGGGCAGTACAGCATCCAAAGCGCTCGACAGCGAGAGATGAGTCTGCGCGTTACGGCCAATGGATTCGGCACTCTAGTGAAGCCACTCGACACCGCAAGCGCCGCCGCTGACTCAACAATGAACCTTGTTCTGGCTCTGACCTCTCTCTCCGAGCAGGTCACGGTTACGGCAACAGGAAGCCCCACTCCACTCTCTCAACTCGGCGCGTCGGTGACTCTGTTGAACGCCTCCGACTATCAGGGGACACGCGATATTCAGCAGGGACTTTCACTTATTCCCGGAGTGCAGGCGGGGCAGGCGGGGCAGGCGGGAGGATCTACCGGCCTTTATATTCGCGGCGGAGGTAGCGATGCAAACAAGATTCTTATCGACGGAATTTCAATAAACGACATCGGCGGCAACGTCGAGTTCGCCAATGTGTCCAGCGCAGGAATTGCACAAGTAGAAGTACTTCGCGGGCCTAACAGCGCGCTCTATGGATCGGACGCACTAGCGGGAGTCGTTAGCCTGACCACCGCCAGAGGAACCACTTCACACCCCTTGTTCACCTATCAGGTCGGAGGAGGAAACTTCGGAACCTATCGTCAAGAGGGCACCGTTAGCGGACGATTCCATCGCTTCGATTATCTATCCGACTACGCACGCTTCGACAGCGGTAATTCAATAGCAGACAGTGAATATCACGACGGAACCTTTACCGGAAATTACGGAGTACAACTCTCGTCCAACTCCAGCCTGCGCGCCACGCTGCATCACGACCAGATTGCATCCGGGCAGGCAGGTGGAGTTCAATTGTATGGAGTAACGACCGAGGCCAGGCAGGCCAATGAAGACGCCTACTTCGGCGTCACATGGGAGGATCAGAGCAATACCAACTGGCACAACCTGATTCGCTACGGCGGCGCACGTCTGCGCTCGCAGTACATTCAGTTTGCGCCTGCGGGGAACTTCGCTTACTCCTATGTCTACTATGGGACGACGTACTCGGTATGGCTGGGCGCGCCTGTCACAATTTCTGGAGCCAACGGCTACACGGTCAGCGGACAGGCGCAGGAGTATAACTACTCCGCGTCCTACCCCAGTTCCTCGCCTAGCTCGACTGACAAGGACTTCGTCTATGCGCAGACAGACTATCACTTTAGCCCACATCTGCTTGGTCTGGTCGGCTTTCGCTACGAAGACGAGCGCGGATATTCCTATGGATCAAGTTCCATTGAGCGGGGAAACTATAGCTATACCTTCCAGCTTCAGGGAGATATTCTCGGACGGCTCTTCTATAGCATTGGCAGTGGTCTGGAAGACAACGGACTCTTCGGTATTGCCGGGACTCCGCGAGCATCACTCGCATGGCAAATTGCTCAGGGCGGCAGCAACAGCGTCTTTAGCGGAACCAAACTACGCGCCAGTTTCGGCAAGGGGATCAAAGAACCCAGCATCTCGAATCAACTTGGATCGCTCTACGATCAGGCCACCAGTACAGAGATCGTCAAGGATCACCTAACACCAATCGGGCCGCAGAATTCGCGGAGCTACGACGGCGGTCTCGATCAATCTCTTTTTGCTGGACGCAGTCGGGTGAGCATATCTCTCTACCACAATGAATTCACTAATGGCATTGAATACGTTAGCTCGCAAGCCATGGCAGCTCTGGGTATTTTGCCGGATGTATACAACGCACTAGGAGCCTATGGCGGAGCTTCTGTTAACTCAAAGGCATATCGCGCCATGGGCGTGGAGGGCGAGTTCGAGTCGCAAATCACACGCAGTCTCTTTGTGCGCGCAGGCTATACCTACACCGATGCGCGGGTGCAGAACTCCTTCAGCAGCGACGCCATCGGGCCAAGCTTCAACCCGGACTTCCCTCTGATTCCGATTGGCGCCTACTCTCCGCTGAGGGGAGCACGTCCCTTCCGCATCGCTCCGCACACCGGATACTTTGAAGCGGGTTACAGCCACAATCGTCTGACTACCACTCTGCGCGGAACACTGGTAGGAAGCCGCGACGACAGCGACTTTCTGCTCGGTGCAGACGCCGAAGGAGGCAACACTCTGCTCCTTCCCAACCGCAATCTGGATGGGGCCTATCAACGTCTGGATCTCAGTTCAAACTATCGGATCAATCGTTACGTTGCGCTCAACGAGAGTATTCAGAATCTTCTCAGCGAGCACTATAGCGAGGCCTTTGGCTATCCCGCCCTTCCGTTCACTGTTCGGATGGGCATGAAGTTCACCTTTGGAGGCGAGTCGTGGTCAGCGAAGTAAGCGACGCGAATACAACGCACGATGCAAACCAGCATGGCTGGCAGCGATGGCTGCCGACCATGCTGGCCGTCGCGCTTGTCTTCACGATGTTGGCCGCCGCCTGTGTGGGGGCCGTGCGTGTCCCCCTGAGTCTATTACTCAAAAGCCTGCTTGGCGGTGCGCCACTTACTGACGATCAACGCATTATTCTGCTCTCGATCCGTCTTCCACGAATCATTGCCGCAGCGATTGTTGGCAGCGCGCTGTCGGTCTCCGGCCTGCTTTTCCAGGGACTCTTCCGCAATCCTCTGGCCGATCCGTATGTCATCGGCTCGTCGGGCGGAGCGGTCTTAGGCGCTTCCATCGGGGTGTTTTTATTGCCATCAATCTCAATAGCCGGATTCGGCGCAACTACAATGTTCGCCTTTATTGGCGCGGTTACTTCGATACTACTTGTCTACTGGCTGGCTCATGTGGATGGGCATACTCCCGTGGTGGGCCTGCTTCTGGCTGGATTCGCCGTCAGCACCATGCTCAGCTACTCGTCCTATTTTCTTGAGGTCATGGATCACGACTTTGGCACAGGGATGAAGGTCTTATCTTCCTGGCTTCATGGTTCTATTGCGCAGCCTACATGGCCACAGTTGTTGATTGTTTTTATTCTTCTCTGCGCCGGACTTCTAGGATCTTTTCCTCTGGCGCGTCATCTCAACACGCTGGCTCTGGGGGAGGAGTACGCAACAAATCTCGGGTTGTCCGTGCAGCAGATTCGCATTGCAGTCATCGTTATCGGATCGATACTAACGGCTGCGGCGGTCGCTCTCGGCGGACTAATCAGCTTTGCCGGACTGATTGTTCCGCACATCCTGCGCATGATTCTGGGGCCCGATCATCATCGCCTTCTTCCATCGACCGCACTGGCCGGAGCGCTCTTTTTACTTATCGCCGACACGATTGCACGCACTATTATTGCTCCGTCTGAATTACCTGTCGGCGTACTCACCGCATTTATTGGCGGACCATTTTTTCTATACCTGTTGCGCAAGACCAAGCAGGGGGTGATGTCATGAAACCATTAATTGAATTAGAGAATATTTCTTTTTCGTACAAAGACAGAGCCGTTATTCGCTCAATTAACGCCGCCGTATTTCAGGACGAATGCGTCGCTATCGTCGGTCCAAACGGGGTTGGCAAGACGACGCTCTTGCGCCTTGCCTCCGGCACGCTGACTCCTGAATCAGGGGCGGTGAGACTTCAGCAAAGAGATTTATCAACCTATAAACAACGAGAGATTGCGCAGTCAATTGCCTTTGTTCCACAGCACGTTGACCTTCCATTTTCCTTTACCGTTGAGCAGTTTATCGAGCAGGGACGCACTCCATTTCGTGGTTTGTTTGATGGGTTGAAGGCCGGAGACCGCTCTGTACTTCGACGTGCTATGGACTTGACCGACACCTGGACTCTTCGCTCACGCATCTTCAATGAACTAAGCGGGGGAGAACGTCAGCGCGTCAAGATTGCGCTCGGACTAGCTCAGGAGCCGAAGCTTTTGCTACTGGATGAACCAATGCAGAATCTGGATATAGGCCGCCAGTTCGAGATGCTCGATCTACTCGACACCCTGCGACGCGAAGGAATTGCCATCATTTCTTCGATGCACGATCTAGGCCTGATCGAAGGAACTTTCTCCTCGGTATGGCTATTGAGTCAAGACGAGCCAATGCGCCAAGGTTCTCCCGAAGAGATGCTACAACCCGAACTACTCGAAGATATATTTAATTGCCCGCCCCGTCATCGTCCACGCTTGATGGAGCGCACACTCAATAGAATGGAGTACGCCCTATGACTCAGAATATTTCCACGACACTTTCCACTACGATTCCGTCCATTACATCCTGCAATCCGAAGTATCTTGTCGAGGCGCGGCGTCATCTCGACGACTTGACTAAGCCAATTGGCAGTCTGGGACGATTGGAGAATATTGCTGCACAGGTATTTTCGATTCTTGGCGGAGATATTAAGTTTCCCATGCATCGTGGGGCCTATATCTTTGCCGCAGATCATGGCGTTACCGAAGAAGGGGTGAGTGCATATCCTCGCGAGGTCACCGTGCAGATGGCATACAACATTCTGCAAGGCGGGGCAGGCATCAGCGTTCTTGCTCGATTTCATCATGCGGAACTTACGTTGGTAGACGTCGGCGTTGACACTGAATTCGATAGTGCTGGAGGACTTTGTCGCGCCAAGGTTCGCCGTGGTAGCCGCAATATGCACTTAGAAGCAGCCATGACGCACGAAGAGCTTTCTGCCGCTCTGGATGTAGGAATTCGCATGGCGAACGAAGCAAAAGACAAGGGGATGACTCTTGTTTCAGTTGGCGAACTAGGAATCGGAAACACAACCGCTGCAAGCGCGATAGCAGTAGCGTTGACTAAGAAGTCGAGTGATATTCTGACTGGGCCGGGGACTGGACTCGATAGTGCGGGCAGAAATCGCAAGCGGCAGATTATTGAGGAATCGGTAAAGCTGCACTTTGGCGACCTGAAAGATAGTATCGATCCGCTGGAAGTTTTGCGATGCGTTGGCGGGTTGGAAATTGCAGCCATGACCGGATTTATTCTTGGTGCAGCAGCGAATCAGATGGTGGTTATTTGCGATGGAGTTATCTCGACGGCAGCAGCCGCAGTAGCTTACGCTATTGCTCCAAACGTGAGGGAGTATCTGATTGCCGGACACTGCTCGGAGGAACCCGGGCATCAATACCTGCTTCAATACATCGGACTTACCCCGATTCTCGGTCTTGGAATGCGACTGGGAGAAGGAACTGGTGCGGTTTTAGCTATGCCCATCATTGAATCTGCCGTCCGATTATTTGCCGAGATGGCAACATTTTCGTCAGCGGGAGTAAGCACGGCGACTGAATGAAAAATATCTTTCAGGATATTGCTGCGGCATTTCAGTTTCTGACTCGGCTGCCTCTTGCGTGGCTTCCCTACCACTCAGATCCCTTGCCTCGTTCGGCAAAGTATTTTCCGTTGGTAGGTCTCGCAATCGGCGCAGCGGACGCGGGAATTTACCGCCTACTGTCGCCGCACTTGCCTAGCTTGACGGTTGCACTTATTATCGTGATTTTCTCTACGCTGATTACCGGAGGTTTGCACGAAGACGGACTTGCCGACGCAGCCGATGCCTTTGGAGGAGGAAATAGTCGAGATCGCATGCTGGAGATCATGAAGGACAGTCGCATCGGAAGCTATGGCGCTCTGGCTATTATTTTTTCTGTTACTGGACGTACTTTACTTCTGGCGTATCTTCCATCCCGTATTTTTATTCAGACCATTATCTCCGCAGAGGTCTTATCGCGTTGGACTATCCTGCCACTGAGCTGCGCACTTCCCGCAGCTCGAACAAATTCCAGTCAGGGGGGACGAGTCGCTGGAAAGATCTCTCGTTTATCGCTGATTATTGCTACGTTGATTGCCTTCGGCATAGTGAGTTCCCTACTGCATTTTTCTATGTGGAAGCCCGCTGTTGCTGTATTGATGGTTACGCTACTCAGTGGGATTTACTATAAACGACGCATTGGCGGAATTACCGGAGATTGCTTCGGAGCTACGATTCAACTAACTCTTATTGCCATTTATCTTTGCGGAGTCTGGCGCTGATGAGCGAGATTATTTTTATTCGTCATGGCGAGACGGATATGGCCGGAAGTTTTTGCGGTCATAGCAATCCTGCGCTTAATTCGGACGGAGAAAATCAGGCAAAACGCGTTGCTGAGGAGATTGCATCGCTGGGAATCGAGCGCCTCTATTCGAGCGATCTGCTCCGCGCATCACAGACCGCTTTAGCTATCGGACAAAGGGTTGGAATTCAGGTTAAAACTCGATCAAATCTGAGAGAAATTTTCTTTGGCCAGTGGGAAGGTCTCCAGTGGAATGAGATTGAAAAACTATTTCCGCAGGATGCAGAACAATGGCTTCGAGAGTTCCCTCTGCGGACTGCACCAGAGGGGGAGTCGTATCTGAATTTTACGCATAGAATTGATTCAATACTTCAGCAATTGATCTGCGAAGCGGAAGAGCGTAGGACGGCCATTGTCACTCATCGCGGGGTTATGCGATATGCGCTCACAAAGTTTTTTGGGTTTCCAGAGGATGATGTCTGGCCGATGACTGCATCCTACGGTGCTACGATTGTTGCTCCATTATCCCTGCGACCTTTGGAGATAGCCTCAACAACTTGACGGAAACATTTGCAATAGAAGTTTAACGGGAAACGTCATGGTCGCGGCATAACTCACGGCATTAAAACTTAGAACGATCTAATGCCGCACATCTCTGCATCAGCAGTTACACTTTAAGAACTTATGGCAGGAATACTCTTTATCATCTCGGCGCCCTCCGGTTCGGGCAAAACCACACTGGTGGAACGGGTTCGCAGTCTGGTGGATGGACTCGATTTTTCCATCTCGTATACGACGCGGCCTCCACGCGGCTCGGAGACCAATGGCCGCGAGTACCACTTTACCGAGCGCTTTACTTTTGAGCAGATGATTGCCGACGGCGAGTTTCTGGAGTGGGCCGAGGTCTTCGGCAACTACTACGGGACGACGATGGCCGCGCTCGATCATGCGCGCGAGGCGGGTAAGGACCTGCTGCTGGACATCGATGTACAAGGCGCTGTGCAGATTATGAAGATGTTGCCCAGCGCAGTCTCGATCTTCATTCTGCCCCCGAGTCCGGAGGTGTTGGAGATGCGTCTGCGCAATCGCAGCGAGGCCGAAAAGATGACCTGCGAGGCGGTGATCGAGGAACGCCTGCGGCAGGCGCGCAGCGAGTTGGAGCAGGTGCAGGACTACAAGTACGCGCTGGTCAACGATGTTCTGGATCAGGCGACGGCGGAGATGCGCGCGATTGTGCTCTACGAGCGCGGCCAGACGAACGGCGTAGAGGAGATCGCTGCAAGTTGTCTGACGACAGCACACTCGCCACGCCTCGATGCAGCGCTGGAAAGCTTTCAGGTTGGCTAAACGCTGAGGGGATCTCTAACTCCGTGGGTATCTTTCCGGAGTCGTGGCAGGACAAACGCGCTCGATTGCGGTAGATTGGAAGCATCTCCCGAGGTGTGAATGATGTCGATTGAGGATTCTCTCCACAACAAGTACAGCCTTGTGAAGGGTGCTGCACGCAGGGCTCGCCAGTTGCAGTCGGGCGCACAACCGATGATGGCCACCAAGAGCATCAAGGCTTGCCGCGTGGCGCAGGACGAGATCAACGAAGGTCATGTAACCTACGTCGTCAACCATAGGACGCAGACCGTGCTTGCGCCTGAACCGATCGAAGAGGACGAGGAGTAGACGTAGCAATGCAGGGCGAATCGGAATCCCAACTGCGCGCGTGGGTCGATTACTATCGCGACCTCGGCGTCTATGATTTTTATCGCCTTGGCGAGCCTGTGCCGTTGGGCGCGAGCGAACCTGAGGCTCCAGTTCAGGCGGCTGAGGCTGCGGTTGTGAATTCAATACAGGCTGCTGCCTCGTCTGCGCCCAGCTTTTCCACTTCCCTGCCTCATCAGGCCGAAGTTTACAGCAAAGCAGATTCAACTCCACCGCTTGTCGAAAGTCTCTCCATGCCTCCAGTAAAACTCGTCTCCTTCAACGACCTTGCGCCCCTGCCTGCGCCTCTTCCTGCGGAGCAACACGAGGCAGCGCTGCGCGCGATTCAGGAAGAGATTGGCGATTGCACGCGCTGCCCTCTGGCCTACGCTGGGCGGCATAAAGTGGTCTTCGGCGACGGGTCTCCGACGGCTCGCCTGCTCTTCGTCGGCGAAGGACCGGGGGCGGACGAGGACGCGCAGGGAGTTCCCTTCGTTGGCAAAGCGGGCCAGTTGCTCAACAATATGATTGGCGCAATGGGCCTTGCTCGCGATCAGGTCTACATAGCGAACATCGTCAAGTGCAGGCCGCCCGGCAATCGCGTTCCAGAGTCTTTGGAGGCCAACACCTGTGCGCAGTTTCTGCTGCGCCAGATCGATGTGGTGCGACCGGAGGTCATCGTGGCTCTGGGTGCGACTGCGGCGACTTACCTGCTTGGCGTCAAGCAATCGCTCAGCTCGCTGCGGGGGCAGTGGCATAGCTGTCGCGGAGCCAAGCTGGCGGTGACTTATCACCCGGCATTTCTGTTGCGCGATCCACGCCAGAAGGTCGAGGCATGGAAGGATCTACAGCGAGTGATGGTCGAACTTGGGTTGACGCCTCCCGCACGGAAGTAGAACATTCTCAACGATGCTGAATGTTTTGCCCTGTAAGCGAAATGCGGGGATTCTTCGCTGCGCTCAGAATGACAAACAAAGCAAAAGCAGATTTCTCCGCTTCGCTACGGAATGACAAACAATTGGGCTATAGCAATTCCTAAAATGTTGTAAATACAGCCCACAGCGATTGCAGCCTTCTACTCGCAGTCCATTGAGACGACGGGGTACTGATGTTGCTGTACGCGGGCCAGCAACCCGCGCAGCACGGGCGTAAGCGCAAACGCAAGCAACGGCGCGGCAATCGCCGAGATTACAGCCCACAACACAAGCGCATGCCACTCCCACATCCAGAGCTGGCGGGTGAGGGTAAGCGGAGCGCTACGAACTCCCTGTAGAAAAAGATTGGGCGAAAGCGGCATCTCCGCCGTGCGAAAGACGCGCGACCCCATTCGGATGAACGGAATCACCAGCGCCAGTTCCAGCGGAAACATTGCGTGATTGGCAATCTGCGAGGCTGCCAGATTGAGCCGAAATCGAAACGAGACCGCCAGACAGAGAAGCGTAGTGCTGCCGAGCAGCGGATTGATCCCGACAAACAACCCGATGGCAATGCTCCAGGCCAGCGTATGCGGAGCCGCTCCCATGCGCAACAGCGCCAGAATCGGCAGAACGCAGCGGCGGTAGATCCAGCTATGATGAACAGCAGTAACGGAGTGTGGCACTCAAACAGGATAAACTGTGCGCATGAACTTCGCATTATTTTCTGTGCATTGGAGAGTTAGTCGCTTGGTTCGATTCTGTCGATCTGTTGGCAGAGCGGTAAAACTTGCCGCAATGTTCGTCTACGCCACGCTGGAGTTGATTGTGCAACACCCCACTACGCGGCAGCAGCGAGCCGAATGGCTGCATCGCTTCTGCACCCGCGCCCTCTGTAGAATGGGCGTCACGGTTCGCCAACGGGGGACGTTTCCCGAACGCGGCGTAGTCATAGCAAACCACCTCGGCTATCTCGACGTTGTGGCCCTTGCCGCGACGCATCGCTGCGTCTTTGTTGGAAAGTCGGAGATTCGCAGATGGCCCTTTCTGGGCTGGATGACGAACATGGCGGGAACGATCTACGTTGAGCGTGGACGCGGCGGCTCCGCCCAGCGCGCCAAGAGCGGAACACAGGCCGCAGCCGACGCGGGCCTGCCCTTGGTCTTCTTCCCCGAGGGAACTACCAGCCTCGGCAAAACCGTGTTGAAGTTCCACACCGGCCTGTTGACTCAAGCGATTCAGGCTAATCAGCCAATCACAGCCGCACACATCCGCTATCGCCTGACCGAGGACAACGGCCCGGCGCTCTCGCTCACCGACGTCTGCTTCTGGGACGACACGCCGCTGATGGTACACCTCTTCCGCCTGCTTGCCGTGCGCGGCATTGAGGTCGATCTGCACTTCGCCGTATCGCCGATCGTCTTCAGCGAAGAGGCCCACAGCCATCGCAAGATTGCCGCCGATGAGGCTCACTCCGCCGTCATGGAGTTGCGCAACGCAGAGATGGAGAGCGTCAGCCCATAATTCGCATCGCTACATCAGTCCGTCTGAATTCAGCCGCGCCAACACCTGCTCAACCAATGCCTCAGTCGGCTCTGTGCCATCGATCGCGATCGTTGCGCGCGCGGCTGAGGGAACAACGTACAACTCCGCCATCGGCAGCGTGGTTTCCAGAAACTGCTCGCGAATGGATTGCTCGGTGCGATTGCGTTCGCGCATGTCGCGCTCGATGCGTCGCGCAAGACAGACCTCATCCGGCGCATCGACGTAGATCATGAAGCCGTAACAAGGCAGCAGTTCCGCGTAGTGCAGCGCGAGGATGCCCTCGACGATCACCACGCGTCCCGGCGTAATCGGCTCGAAGCTTCCAGCCACGCGGGCGTGCAGCTTGAAGTTGTAGACCGGGCGCTGGATGACTTCGCCCTTTGCCAGACTGCGCACATGCTCGACGATCAGCTCGCTCTCCAGCGAGTCCGGGTGGTCGAAGTTGCGCTTGTGGCGCGTATCCAGCGGGAACTGCGTCAGGTCGCGATAGTAGAAGTCCAGCGGAAAGACCGTCGCATCGAGTCGCCGCGCAAGCCCCGCCGCCAGCGTCGACTTGCCCGAACCCGAGCAGCCTGCAATGCCAATCACCAGCGGACGCGACGCATTCGTTCTCTGATCCATGGAAGACATAGGCTTTGTAGAGTTTAGTGCCTTTTCACTATTGCAATAGAGGATGAGAATTGTCCTCCAGAGTGAGCGCAATGCGCGAGTCGAAGGATCTGCGTTATTCTACGCGAGTTCGTTCCTTATTTTAGGTTAGATCGCATCAGCCATCTGCGGCACGAGCGCGACCAGCAGTCCGGTGAACTGCCGTTCCACGCGGCGGCCAATCTCGATCACGTCTTCGTGATGGATCGTCTCGGCGTTCTTCTCTCCCGGAGCGATCACGCCCGCCGCCAAGTTCGTCACCAGCGAAAGCCCCAGCACCGCGATCCCCATGTGCCGCGCCACAATCACCTCATGCACCGTGGACATTCCCACCAGATCCGCGCCCAGCGTGCGGAAGGCACGAATCTCCGCCGAAGTCTCAAAGCTCGGCCCCAGCACGGCAAGATAGACGCCCTCGCTGAAGGGGATTCCCTGCCGCTCGGCCTCTTCGGTCGCCAATCGGCGCAGCGCGGGAGAGTAGGCCGTTGTCATGTCGAAGAATCGCTCGCCCGCCCCCGGTGCGCAGGCAAAGCGCGACTCGTTCGGCCCCGCCGCGGCGTTCATCCCGGTCAGGTTGATGTGGTCGCTGATGGCCACCAGCGAACCCTGCGGAATGCTCGCGCGAATCCCCCCCGCCGCATTGGTCACGATCAGCGTGCGGCAACCCAGCAGCCCCAGCACTCGCGTGGGGAACGTCACCTGCTCCAGCGAATAGCCCTCATAGGCATGAACGCGCCCCTGCATCACGGCGACCGCAACGCCACCAATCGTCCCCAACACCAGCTTGCCGGAGTGTCCCACCACGGTCGATTGCGGAAAGTGGGGAATCTCTGCATAAGGAATCGTCACCGCATCCACGACCTGCGCGGCGAACGCGCCCAGCCCGGAGCCAAGAATAATCCCCACACGCGGCACAAACTCCGCCTGCAATCCAAGCCGCAACGACTCGCCCCGCACCCGATCGCGAATCGCCTCCACCGCCTCCTGCGCCCTGCCAAACAAATCGCTCATCGTAGCTCCCGCATTCCCCTCCAGCTAGTGTACGGGAGCTAGCGCACTTACTCCTCCTCCTCGTCGTGGATGGGCTTCTTGGCTGCGGCCAGAATTTTTTCGGCGATGGGCTGCGGGACTAGGTCGTAGTGCCCCATCTCCATGCGAAAGCTGCCGCGGCCCTGCGTAATCGAGGTCAGCGCGGTGCCGTAGGTCAGAATCTCGGACATGGGAACCTCGGCGCGAATCACCGTTCCTACGCCGCTGCTCTCCATGCCTTGCACTCGTCCGCGACGGCCTGTGAGGTCGCTCATCAGCGCTCCGGCAAACTCGTCCGGAGCCTCGATCTCGATCTTCATTACCGGCTCCAGAAGCCCTGGTCTGGCCTGCTCCATGCACTTGCGGAAGCCGATGTGCGCGGCCATCTTGAAGGCCATCTCGCTCGAATCCACGTCGTGATAGCTTCCGTCGAAGACCGTCACCTTGATGTCCACGACCGGGTAGCCCGCCAGATAGCCGCGCGCCGCCGACTCGCGCACACCCTTCTCCACCGCCGGAACGAACTGTCGCGGAATCGCTCCGCCGAAGATCTCGTTGGCGAAGACGACGCCCGACCCGCGCGGCAGCGGCTCGATGCGCAGCTTGCAGTCGCCGAACTGCCCATGGCCTCCGGTCTGTTTCTTATGCCGCCCCTGCGCCTCGGCCTTGGCGCGAACCGTCTCGCGGTATGGCACCTTCGGCTCGTGCAGGATGACGTTGGTGTGGTAGCGCCGCTTCAGCTTGGAGACCAGCGCCTCGATGTGCGGCTGCCCAGCGCCTGCGACCAGAAAGTCGTTGGTCTGCGCATCGCGATAGAACCGCACCATGGGATCGTCTTCCACCAGCTTGTGCAGAGCGGGGGCGAGCTTGTCCTCGTCGGCGCGGGTCTTCGGCTCGATGGCGTAGGTCATCGCCGGCTCGGGCATGGACACCGGCTCGATGAAGAGTTCGTGGGCCTTATCGCCCAGCGTGTCTCCGGTCAAGGTCACGCGCAGTTTGACCGCCGCGCCCAGATCTCCCGCATGCAGCTCGGCCACCTCCACCGGCTTGCGCCCCTGCATGATATATAGATGCGGCATACTCTCCGACTCCTGCCGCGTGTAGTTCATCACCGCAGAGTCGGACTTCATCACGCCGCTGATGACCTTGAAGAAGCTGACCCGCCCCGTGAAGGGATCGGTCATCGTCTTGTAGACGTAAATTGCCAGCGGCTCCTTGTCGTCGACCGGCCGCATGACAATCTCTTCCTGCTCCTCGATCACACCCTCGCCATTACTGTCGTTTCCATGAACCGCCGCCGCGACCAGCATGCGTCCCTGCGCAGCCACCGCCTCGCGCTCGGTCGGAGCAGGAGCGTAGACCTTGAAGAAGTCCAGCAGATGATCCGTCCCCACGTTTCTCAGCCCGCTGGCGTAGAGTACGGGAAAGATGTTGTCCTCGCGAATCGCCTCGTGTAGCGCGGCGATCAGATGCGCCTCGGGGATCGTTCCCTCCTTGAAAAACTCCTCCATCAACTCGTCCTTGCCCTCGGCGACCAGCTCCACCAGAGCCTCATGCGCGGCCTTGGCATCGGCCACCATCGCCTCTGGAATCTTGCCCACCTCGCCCCGCCCGCTGCCATTCGGCTCATACAGAAAGGCCTTCATCGTCACCAGATCGACCACGCCGTGAAAGCCATTCTGATCGACGATGGGCAACTGCACCGGAACCACCTGCCGCCCCCACTTCTCCTGCATCAGCTCGATCATGTGCTGCCGCCCCACGCGACTGTCGGCCTTGGAATGATCCACCTGATTGATGACCAGCACGCGCGGCATATTCACCTCGGCGGCGTACTTCCACGCACGATCCGTCACTGCCTCCACTCCGGTCTGCGCGTTGACGACCACCAGAGCCGCCTCCACCGGCAACATCGCCGCGCGCGTCTCGTACAGAAACATGTGGAAGCCCGGCGTATCGACCAGATTGATCTTCACCCCATCCCACTCGACGTACGCCGCTGCGTTGGACATGGTCGTTCGCCGCGCCACCTCTTCTTCGTCGTAGGCCGTCACCGCCGAACCGTCCTCGACGCGACCCTGCGTTGTCGTCATCTTCGCCGCTTGTAGCATCGCCGCAATCAGCGTTGTCTTGCCGCTGTGCGCGTGGCCCACGACCGCGATATTGCGAATGTCCCGTCCGAGATAAATCTTCATTCTCACTCCTCTTCCGTTTCTGATCTAAAGTCAGTCGTTGAGGACGCACCGTCTTCGGCGGCTTCCTCGTTCAGAGCGCAAAATCTACTGCACTCCAAGGAACCGGCATCGTAACACAAATGCAATATACCTTTCGCCCCCATTCCTCCGACGAGTGGCAGCAACCTGACCAGACGAACGCAACAATGGCACAGCAAGACAAAGGGCCGCATCCTTATCGGATACGGCCCTTCGTCTTGACTTGCTGCCTTGCGCGAATTTACCCGCGCAAAGCCATCTGGTCGGTCATAATCTGCGTCAGATCCGGCTTTTTCAGTCCGTGTTCGTTCTCGTTGAACTTGTCCACCTTGCTCGACCAGTTCATGCTACAGAACTTCGGCCCGCACATGGAGCAGAACGCCGCTTCCTTGTAGTAGCCGTCGGGCAGGGTCTCGTCGTGCATCGCGCGCGCCGTCTCCGGGTCGAGCGAGAGGGCAAACTGCTTGTCCCAATCGAAGGTGTAGCGCGCCTGCGAGATGGCGTCGTCGCGGTCGCGCACGCCCGGCCTGTGCCGAGCGACGTCCGCCGCATGAGCCGCAATCTTGTAGGCGATAATGCCGTCCTTCACATCCTTCTCGTTGGGCAGGCCGAGATGCTCCTTCGGCGTGACGTAGCAGAGCATCGCCGCGCCGTGCCAGCCGATCATCGCCGCGCCGATGGCCGAGGTGATGTGGTCGTAGCCCGGTGCGATGTCGGTGACCAGCGGCCCGAGAACGTAGAACGGCGCGCCGTCGCATAGTTCGACCTCCTTGTCCACCTGCATCTTGATCTGATCCATGGGAATGTGTCCCGGGCCTTCGATCATCACCTGCACGTCGGACTTCCAGGCCGAACGGGTCAACTCGCCCAGCGTCTTCAGCTCGGCAAACTGAGCCTCGTCGCTGGCGTCGGCCAGCGAACCCGGACGCAACCCGTCGCCCAGCGAGTAGCAAACGTCATACTTCGCCATGATCTTGGTGATGCGGTCGAAGTTCTCGTAGAGGAAGTTTTGCTTGTGGTGCGCCGTCATCCATTGCGCCAGAATCGCGCCGCCGCGGCTGACGATTCCGGTGACGCGCTTGGCCACCATGGGGATGTACTGAATGAGAACGCCGGCGTGAATGGTGAAGTAGTCCACGCCCTGCTGCGCCTGCTCCTCAATGACTTCGAGGTAGAGATCGATGTTCAGGTCTTCCAGCTTCTTGACCCGCGCCAGCGCCTCGTACAGCGGAACCGTTCCCATTGGCACCGGACAATGGCGCAGAATCTGCTGGCGAATCATGGGAATGTCCCCGCCGGTGGATAGATCCATCACCGTGTCCGCGCCGTAGTGGACGGCGGTGTGCAGCTTGCGCAGCTCCTCGTCCACGTTCGACACCATCGCCGAGTTGCCGATGTTGGCGTTGATCTTGCACAGCGAACCGACGCCAATCGCCATCGGCCGCAGCTCCGGGTGATTGATGTTGGCCGGGATAATCATGCGTCCAATGGCCACTTCGTCGCGGATAAACTCCGGCGTCACCTTCTCCACCTTGGCGATGTAGGCCATCTCTTCGGTGATGAGGCCCTTGCGCGCAAAGTGCATCTGGCTCATGTTGCTGTCGCCGGTACGCGCGGCCTCTTCGCGGCGCCGGGCGATCCACTCGGCGCGCGGCGTTTCGATGCCGCATACGTTGCCGTTGGTGTGGACTCCATTGCCATTGTTCTGCTGATCTTTTTCGCTCGCGCTCATACTTTTCTCCCCCGCTCGAAATCCCGATGTTATCTAGAAAGTATACCTGCAACCGCCCTCGTCTGCGGCTCTGGCGAAGCCACCGCAAAGCGATTCGGAAAAACACAGGATGTCAGATTGCCCATAATCATTAGAGCGTTTTTGTCTTGCTATAGACACAAAATGTATTGCCATCCTAAACAGTTACCCAATTGCCGTAGCCCGTTATTTATCATTTCGCATCTCTTTATTTGTCATTCCGCAGCGAAGCGGAGGAATCTGCTGTCATTTCGCACGATGACGGCATCCCCATCAAGAAAGAGGCTATAAGACCTGTAGACTCGACGCACCAGAACACAGTGTCGAAATCTATTGAGTGGGGATCTGTGGGGATGTGGATCTCAGGATTCGCTGCAAAGTTGCCCTAGGCCTTCGGCCTAGGCTGGTATAGAACGGGCCTTTGGCCCTTGCCAGGCAACGGCGAGGCAACGGCAACAGTAAAGGCAAAAGCAGATCCCCTTCGGGGATGACAAACAAAAAACAAGCAACGACAAATGTTGGAGGATCAGTAGAAACGCTCTTTTGCAGATACGTTATATAGATACACCCTAGTATTCAAACAGGTTCCAAAGAAAAGCTCTCAGCGAAGTAAATCGACTATGCTGACCAACTGGACATGATTCGCTGCTCACATAAGGGCAAAGCGTTCGGATATGTGGGGGTCTCGGAGAAATATTGAAGTTCCAGGGCGGAAGCTGCGCGCGCTTCAAGATCCTGCCAGGTACCCCGAATCGCAAGAATCACACTCATCTCTTGCTCCAGAATATCTGCTGACCCTCTAGCCTGGGCCAGAATCAGCTTCGCCCTCAGATTTGTGTAAAACGCGACAAGTTTCTGCGCGAGTTCGCCGCCACCTTCGCGATCAATCCAGTCTTCCAGATACCCAATGACGAGCAAGGCGTGATTAGCTTCCTGACACCGTTTCTGTATGTCGTTGTTGCGCTGGGCCTCCGCTGCACGCCGTAGATTACCAGCCAACGTATCGTAAAGGGCGATCAATAAGCCGAAGCCACTTGAACCCTCGACTGCGGTTCTTCTATAGGCTAGTTCAGTAGGATTCATGCTTGTCTCCGGTTTGGTACCGTTTCACCATCAGTGCGGCTTCGGCATATTGTGAACCGCTGTTTTTCTTGGACCAAGGCAAGAGATCTCCGCCCTGGAGTTATCTGTACCTCGAATACGCTCTAACCGCCCGATGATGAGTTATTGTTCAACCCCAATTCGGTGTTGATTTGCTGCATCTCGGTTGGGAGCTGTTGCAGCAAGATCTCAGCGCTGCTGTATTCGCTTGTCAACTTAGTTTTCAGCGGAGCGATGTAGTTGGTCTCGAAGTTGGAGATGTCGGTCTGTAGTCCGTTGTATTCCGTGTTGATGCTGGACAAATCTACGGTAAAGGCACCGTCGGCTGGGCTAATAAAGCTGGTTAGTTGCTGATCCATGGAGTTTGCAAACCCGTCAAAAGAAACACCCTGAAAGAAGTTCTGCACGTCGCTGAAGTTGTTCTGGAGTGCGCTGGTCAGCGTGGCGCTATTCACGGTCAGTGTGCCGTCGTTGTTCACCGAAATGCCCAGAGAAGACAGATTTGATACCGTTGTGGTGCCCGAAGCCGGTGTATATGTGTAATCTAGCGCCCCTTCGAGAGTGCTCTGCAAGCTGCGCACGGCGGAATCGGTTGCCAGGACGCCCTCGCTGGTTCCTGTGAATGTGAACTGCGTCTTCAGGTCCGCGATGGCCGCGTTATAGTCGGTCACAAACTGGTTGATGGCCGTCGATGCCTGAGTCGTGTCTGGAGCAATTGCGAGGTTGACGTTTGTTCCGGGACTCGCATTGAGTAGATTGAGAGTCACTCCGGGTAGAGCGCCAGTCACGGTATTCGATGCGCTCGCGATGGAGATACCATCAACGGTCAGTGAAGCGTTGGCACCATTTGTGGCCTGGGAAAAGGTGAGCCCTCCCGCGACTGGAGCGACGCTGAAATTGGCGGCGCTCCCTGACGTGTTGCTCACGATGGCCAGGCGCGCACCATTTGCGTCTGTGATGACGCTGGCTGTGACGCCAAGGTTGTCGTTGTTGATCGTGCTTGCGACATTGCTTAAGGTGCTTGCGCCTGTGCCGGTGGAGATGGTTGTGGTCTTGCCACTGGCATCTGTGATGGTGAAGCTGCCAGCCCCGAGCGGGGTGGTGGCGCTGGCGACCGTATCTGAAGCCCACGAGGCGGTGCTGGCGAGGCTATTGACCACTACGCTGTGATTTGCAACCGCGCTTCCAGACGCGGCCGATGCGGAGACAATGGTGGAGTCCGAAGATGACACGGTTCTGGCGGACAGGGGGCCGGTCAGACTATTGAGCGCTTGCACATCATTGTCTAGGTTGGTGGTATCGCTCTGAATCTGGGTCAGAGCAGTAGCTTGACTTTGCAGCGTAGCCTGCTGGTTTTCCCAGGCAGTCTCCGGGGCCTGGGCAGCGGTCACGGCCGCACTGACGGCCGAGGTCACGTCGATACCAGCGGAGGATGCTCCGGTGGCGGCCTGAAGTATCTGGCTGAGGTCAATGCTCGACGAGGAGGATGTCGAGGCCAGCAGTGTATTCAATGCGGAAGTTGAGCTCATAGCGTTTGTCGATTCCCTTGCCTGGCCGGATGGATATGAAAGCGTCCCGAATCAGATATTGTCTACACGCACTGCTCTATCGGCCCTTTGCACCGTCTCTTCTAGTCGCGAGGCAAAAAAACATGGTGGCACCCGGAGGCACCACCATGAGGAAGTACAGGAACATACTACTGAAGCAGCTTCAATACAGCTTGCTGCGCCTGATTGGACTGCGACAGGGCTGCCATGCCGGTCTGCTCGAGGACGTTGTCCTGCGTCATCTTCGCGACCGTTGTGCCGATGTCAGCATTCTGAACATTGTTCTGCGCGCTGGTCAGGTTGGTGACTTCGGTGTTTTCCACGCTGGAGTCCGCAGTCAGTTGGTTGACGGACGCGCCGATGGAACCACGCGTTCCAGAAACCGTATTGATCGCATCGGTAATAGCGGTCAGCGATGCGGTTGCAGCAGCAACAGTGGTCAGAGTCCCAGTTAGGCCGAGAGTGGTAGCTGAGAGAGCACCCGTCGTGGTTGACGTCGTGGTGGTACCACCGGCTGTTCCATCGCTAGTGAAGACCGTTTGGGGCGTTGCACTGAAGACGGACGTTCCGTTGAAGTTTGTGGTTGAGCCAATTTGCGTGACTTCCGACAAAATCGACTGATACTCGGTGTCCGCGGCCGTGCTCTGGGCAGCAGTGAGGCCACCATTCGCTGCCTCTGTGGCCAGTGTTACTGCGCGGTTGAGCAATGTGGTGACTTGGGACAGAGCACCGTCGGCGGTTTGCAGGAGACCGACACCGTTGGACGCGTTCTGGCTGGACTGGGTGAGGGCCGAGATATTGGCGCCCAGACCAGATGCAATCGAAAGGCCTGTCGCATTGTCCGATCCAGAGTTGATCTTCAAGCCGGTGGACAACTGAAGAAGGGTGTTCTGCAATGAAGCATTGGTAGACGAAAGCGCATTCTCTGCGCCCAACTGAGAGACACTATTGAGGACACTAATCATTGATATTGCTCCTTATATCGATTTCCACCTGCTCCGAATGAGTTCCGCTTAATTAATGTCCAGAATCGGTACTTGGAACCGGTGGCTTTTATTACAGGCACTCTATCGGTCTATCGTTCCGAGGATTCTAGGGGATTCAAAAAAACATCAGTTAGGGCGATATTTTTGGTGTTATCGCCGCTTGCTATGTTTGTGCTACTGTCCTTCGCCAATGCGTGAGTAGTGAGCGCAGGCGCGATACGCGATAGTGGACATATGCGCTATGCCAGGACAATCTATCGAACATGAGGCTGCGGCGGCGTGGTCGCAACGACCACAAGATCAACGCGCCTATTTAATCTCCGCCCCTCGGGCGTCGCGTTATCTGCCACCGGCCGGTATTGTCCGTAGCCTGCCACTGATATCTTCGCTGGGTCAAAGCCGGAATCATCCACGAGCAGCACCATCACCGCCATAGCGCGCGCGGTGGATAGTTCCCAATTCGAGCGAAACTGGGCGGTATGGATCGGTTGATCGTCGGAATGCCCCTCAACGCGAAGATCCAATTTATGCTGAGAGAGAACCTTGGCTATGCGCTGAATCTTGATCGCGGCTCCTGGCAGTAGCGCTGCCTGACCACTATTAAAGAATCCGAGTTCATTTAGACTGATCACAAACCCCTCAGGGGTCACACGTATGACCACCTCGTGATTTCTTAGTTCCTGACCGATGGCGGCTTCAAGTTGTTGCCGCAGTTGCACAATGTCTATCGCGGACGCGGGGTACGCGTCGTCTGTCGCAGTGTGGGGAGTCTGGGAGTTGGTCGAGGGATCGGGAGGCAGGTTGGGGTAAGCAACTCCGTTGACACCATCGCCTCCAGAAAATGCTCCCAATTGCTGAAAGCCAATGTGGATGGCCGCCGAGAGCTTCTTGACGGTCTGGGCGTCACGATACGATGAGGCAAACAGCACGACAAAGAAGGCAAAGAGCAGGGTAATGAAGTCAGAGTAGGAGACCAGCCAGCGGTCGTGATTCGTCGACTCCTCAACATGCCGCCTTCTTTTTGGCCTCATCGCAGCACTACTTTCTGGGGGCCGCGTCGCGCAGGAACAGACATATAACTCCCAAGTTGCAGTTCAAGGGCGCGAGGGTTTACTCCCTCAACGATAGAGAGCACAGCCTCAAGCGTCATCTCTTGGATGATCTGCCGTTCGCGTATCCGAATTTTCATCTTTCCAGCCCACGGCAGGAAAAGAAGGTTCGCCGATGCTACGCCATATATGGTTGCGACAAACGCGACTGCAATGCCTTTCCCAACTTCATTGATGTTTTGTAGATGCTGCATCACCTGGATCAGCCCAAGTATCGCTCCAATGATGCCGATCGTGGGCGCAAAGCCACCGGCCGCGTCGAACACTTTTGGAATGCGCTCGTCTTTCTCTCCCTGATAGTCGAGTTGTAGTTCCATCATCTTGCGCAGGTCAGTAGCATTGACACCATCGATCGCAAGCATCAGACTCTCCTTCAGAAACGGATCCTGAATCTTGCCCAGTTCCGCATCGAGCGACAACAGCCCTTCCTTGCGAGCTTTGTATGCGTAACGCAGAATGTTCTGAACTAGGGAGTCCGACTCCGGCTCAACATTCAGGAAGACATACTTTAGTTGCCCAATTGCCTGAAGTACGATTTGCAGCGGGAATTGCACCATCACTGCGCCGAGTGTCCCCCCAAAGACAATCAAGGCTGCGGTCGGTTGTAGTACCTGCATTAGCTTGCCACCATCAAGCAACAATCCGAGCCCCACTCCGCTCAGAGCGAGCGTTAGACCGCCCAGTGTGCTTTTATCGACCGTGATCTTCATCTAGCTCATTCACCTATGGTTTAGAACAAAGCAACAACAGCGATGGTCGTTCAAGAAAGTTAGGGACACAACAGCATTCAGGTCAATGCAGTCGATTGCATCAAGCCGTGTTCCGACAACTGGATGGCTACTATCGGCATATGAGCGGGATATTTTCATTTATCTGTATATGAAATTGTCTGGGGGGTGGCCATAAGCGGCGACGGTGGAAGAACTAGAAAATTGCCAACGCGATGCCGATAGAAGGCTGATAATCGGGGCAACTGCCGCAGGCCTCTGTACCCACCGAGCGAAATTCAGATTGTTCTGCATGCACTTGCGGAGAGACGAGGCACATGTTTTCAATTGTTGGCATTCTTATTGTTTTCGGCGCAGTGCTCGGCGGCTTTCTGATGGAGAAGGGGCCGCTGGCGGTTCTCATGCAGCCCTCGGAGCTTGTAATTATTGGCGGCGCCGCCATCGGCACCCTGTTGGCGGCAAACCCGATGCATGTGTTGAAGAAAATATTTTCGGGTCTCACCCAGATTCTGAGAGGCTCCAAATTTACGACACAGCGCTACCTCGACACCCTGAAGATGATGTTCCTTCTCTTCAATAAGGCTCGCAAAGAGGGGCTTGTGGCGATCGAGTCCGATATAGAAGACCCCGCGAAGAGTCCGCTGTTCTCGAAGTATCCATTCTTCCTATCAAGCCAGCACATTCGAGATTTCATCTGTGACACCATGCGAATGGCGATTACCGGCGGGGCAAGCACCTTCGACGTCGACCAGATGATGGAACTGGATATGGATGTTCATCATGCCGGGGCAAGTCAGCCGGCTTTAGCATTGACGACAGTGGCTGATGCGTTGCCTGGTCTGGGAATCGTGGCTGCGGTTCTCGGGGTCGTGCTGACCATGAGTTCTCTCGGCGGGCCTCCTGAAGAGATTGGACACAAGGTTGCCTCCGCGTTGGTCGGAACTTTTCTGGGCATCTTATTGTGCTATGGAATGGTGGGCCCATTGGCATCGAATCTCTCGAAGTTGATTGACGACGAGTATGCCTATTATCACGTCCTGAGGGTTGTCATGCTCTCCTTCATCAAGGGGATGTCCCCAATATTGGCCATCGAAATGGCGCGACGGGCAATCCCGGAGCATGTGCGCCCCAGTTTCCACGAAGTAGAGAAAACCTGCCGAGGAAAGGATGAGTCGAGTGTGCCGATAGCGGCATAGCAGGCTCCGGAAGGTGCGAGATTGTGGAAGATAAGCCTCAGATCCTCATTATCAGGAAGAAGTCGTCGCATGGTGCCCATCACGGCGGAGCATGGAAGGTGGCGTATGCCGACTTCGTGACAGCGATGATGGCATTATTCATCGTTCTTTGGCTGATGAACGCCAGCAAGCAGGTTCAAGAGGCGGTCGGCGGATACTTCAAGGATCCGCGAGGCACGGCCAAGATCGTTGGAACCAATAAGAATGGGGCTGGGGACTACGTCGCAATCAAAAAGGAAGACATGCTAAAGCTGAAAGAAGAGCTTTTGCAGGCGATTCATCACCTCGATCCAGACAATAAGCTGAAGGACAGGATTGAAATCACGATTACGCAAGAAGGGCTTCGTATTGAGCTGATGGAATCAGCAAACGGCACATTTTTCGAGCTGGGTAGCCCGAAGCCGACTCCTGAGCTGGTGGGGCTGCTTCAGGTATTGGCTCACGAGTTAGGTAAGCTACCCAACAAAATTTCGATCGAGGGACACACCGACTCGAAGCCTTATTCAGGCGCACGCATGTATGACAACTGGGACTTGTCGTCAGAACGGGCAAACGAAGCGAGGCGAATGATGCAACACGAAGGTGTCCGGTTAGATCAGGTATCGCAGGTGCGCGGCTTTGCCGACCAACGCCTACGCCTTCCGCAGCAACCGGAGGATCCGTCAAACCGTAGGATTTCATTGATAGTCCAATATCTGGTAAAGGACGAGGCCGAGGTCGCTCCTCCCGATGCACTCACACGACTTGGCGTACAGGCGGCAACTGCACCGGCAAAGAGTGCTCAAACTCAGAAGCAATAG